>CAWUND010000275.1:0-2095 GCA_963923815.1 uncultured bacterium | reverse complement strand
ACCCCTCCACCGGGGGCCACCTGATGGGGCAGATCGGCGGCAGGGCCATGGGCCTCGGCCACCAGCTGCCACTGGCCTGGTGGCAGCCGCAGGGTGCGGGCGCCTGCCGCCTCGGGATGCAGCGGCATCACCCACCAGGGCTGCGCCCCCTGGGGTGGCACCGGCGCGGCGGCATGGGCCGAGGCCTGGGCGGTGAGCCACCGCTGCAGGGCCTGATCCCGTTGGTTGCGGGCTTCGCGGCGGGCCGCACGCCACACCGGCTCCGCCTGCTCAAACACCTCCGGAATCGAGGTGCCGGGGAGGATGTCGTGAAACTGCTGGAACAGCAGTGGCCGCCAATCGGGCCGCACGGAAGAAGGCTGCAACGGCGGCACGGCCTGCAGCCACAGCAGGGCCTGGGCCAGCTCGGCTTCCCGCAGCAAGCGCTCCAAGCTGCGGTTGTGGCGCTTTTGATCCGGCCGGCTGGTGGCGCAGCCGCGGTGCAGCTCTAGGTAGAGCTCATCACGCCACACCGGCAGCCCCGCGGCCAGGGGCTCAAGCCCGTCGAGGTACTGCCGCAGGGTGCCGTGGCGTTGCCCGCACGCCAGGGGCTGCCGCTGCCACAGCTCCAGCTGCTCGAGCATTTCAGCCGTGGGGCCGCCGCCGTGGTCTCCCACGCCGGGCAACCACAGGGCCTGATCCACCCCCGTGGCGGCCTGCCATTGCTGCCGGTAGGCCTCCATGGCCAATGGATCGCCATCGGTGCCGATGGGGGCGGTGGCACAGGCCAACAGCTCGGCGCCACTGCGATCCCGCCAGCGGAACAGGCGATGCGGGAAGGGATTCGTGGCATTCCAGGCCAGCTTGTGGGTGCAGAACCAACGCACTCCGGTGGCCTGGGCGATCGCCGGTAGGCCGGCCGCGAAGCCAAAGCTGTCGGGCAGCCAGCAGAGGTGATGGCGCCACTCGGGGAAGCGGCTGCGGCTGTAGGCCTGCCCCAGCTCAAATTGCCGCAGCAGTGAGGCGGTGCTGAGCAGCACGCAATCGCTCTCCACCCAGGGGCCATTGATCGGCTCAAACCGTCCGCCCTGCATCGCCTGGCGCAGGCGGGCAAACAACCCAGGCCGGTGCTGCTCAATCCAGGCGTACAGGGCCGGGGTGGAGTGGGCGAAATGCAGCTGGGGATGGCGCTCCATCAGCGCCAGGGCCGACTCGAAGGTGCGCACCGCCGCCTGCCAGGTGTCGGCCACCGGCCACAACCAGGCCAGATCCAGGTGGGCATGGCCCAGCACCTGGAAGCCCCCGGCGGGTTTGCAGGCCGCCTGGGCCCGCAGCCAGGGCCGCAAGGCCTCGCCGCTGGCGGGGTCGAGGGGATCGAGGCCCGCCAACTGGCCCATCAGGGCCTGGCGCTGCACGCCATTCAGACGGGTGTTGGCCAGGGCCAGCTGCGGGGCCGTCAGCACCCCGGTGGGGTCGGCCGGATCGCAGGGCTCCTGCTCCAGTTGGCTGGTGATCAAGGCGCCGTCGTCGTGCAGCGGGGAGCGCAGCCGCAATTGCAGCTGCAGGGGTTGGCCCTGCCACCAGGCCTCCGGCAGGGGCCAACGGCAGGCGGTGTCGAACAGATCCCCCTGGTGCACCAACACCCCATCCACCCGCAGCTCCACCGCATCGGCCCACCAGCGCAGCACCAAGCGGGCCAGCCGATCCCCCCGTTGCTGGCGGCGCCAATCGGGCGGACACACCAACGGCAGCTGCAGCTCCAGCCAGCGGCTGCCCCGCGGCCAGATCAACAGGCCGCGGGCATGCCAATCGGGGCGGGCCCGGGCGCCCCAGGGGTCGTCGAGGGCCAAACCACCGGTGCCATCAGGGCGCTCGAGGCGCCACAGGGGCCGAAGATCGAGCCGGGTTTGCGTCTGAAACGTTTCAATCCAGGAGCGAACGCCGCCCTCAGAGGCCTCCGGCATGGGTGAAGGCGATCACGACCCATAGGATGATGCCGCTGCCGCAGGGTCGTTCAGGGCCCATCTGGCGCCTGTCACTCCCTGTCACCCGCCGGACAGACCATGCTCGCCCTCAAGATCTCGGTTTACTCCGTCGTCTTCTTCTTCATCGGGAT
>CAWUND010000274.1:0-2102 GCA_963923815.1 uncultured bacterium | reverse complement strand
GCGACAGCGAGCGCCCCGAGATCGTGCTGCAGCACATGCTGATCGCCGATCCCGATCCCACCCCTCCGCCCGAGGGCGTCAGCCTGGTGCCCCCGGCTCCGAAGGGCTGAGGCTGGGCTGGATCACGACCAACCCTTGAGCCGGTAGATCGCCAGCCCGAGGTGCTCCTTGAGGGCCACGGTGCTCAGATAGAGGTATTCCGCATCAGGGGCGAGCCCCTTGAGGAGCGATCCCAGCGTCGGTTTGCCGAACAGCGCCCGCGTGGGCAGCTGGTAGTCGCAGGCCACGGGGATCACCGTGAGCCCGCTGCGCTGCCGGAAGGTGGCCAGGGAGCGGGGCATGTGGAAGGCGCTGGTCACCAGCAAGATCCGCGTCCAGCCGCGGCGGCGCCCCAGGGCGCCGATGTCGCGGGCCTCTTCCGCCGTGGTGCGGGAGTGGGGGTTGATCAGGATTTGATTGGGGCGCACCCCCAGTTCGATCGCCAGGGCCCGGGCCGACACCGCTTCGGCCGGTGCGGGATCCCCCGCCGTGAAGCTGATCTGGGCGCCGCTGGTGAGCAGTAGGGGAGCTTTGTTCTGCCGCAGCAGCCGCAGGCCGGTGAGCAGGCGGTCGCCGCCTTCGGCCACCTCCACCCCCTGGCGCGGCGCCAGGGCTGGCCGCAGCCCACCGCCCAGCACCACCACCGCATCGGCTTTGGGGATGGGCTGGGGCGTGAGGGCGGCCGCCCGCTCCTCCAGCCCCCAGATCAGCTCGCGGCTGGTGATCGGCATCGCAAACAGCCAGATCAGCCCCAGGCCCGAGCCCCCCAGGGCCAGGCTCCAGCGTTTGCCGGCCTGCCGCGTTGCCGCCGCCAGCCCGGCCCCCTGCAGCAGCAGCCCCAACCCCAGGGGATAGAGGAACAGCGGCAGCAGTTTGGAGAGCAGAAACCCCATGGCAGGCGTCGCTGAGCCGATTTGGCCACTCTGGATGGGTTGGGTGTTGCTCTGCCGTGCCCTTGGCGGATTCTGTACAGTCTGTACAGCGTTCGGCGGTGCGGGTTGTTGCGCCTCAGCCGCGTTGCTTTTGCTTCTGCCGCAGCCGCAGCTGCTCCAGCTCCTGATCCCGCTCGAACTGGGCCCAGGCCTGCTCCAGCGAAGGCTCTGCAGAAGGCCGTTCGCCTCCCGTGGCTGATTCCTGCTCGAGATTGCGGCCCAGCTGCTCCAGCCGTTGCCAGCGGCCCCGGCCCCGCTCCATGAGTTGATCGAGATGCTGCTGGGCCCGGTTGGCGAGGTCGCCGGCCCCCGCCGTGCTGGCCCGCTCCACCCGTTGCTGCCACTGCTGGATCTCCGCCGCCAGGTTCAACAGTTCCTGGCGCAGTTGCTCGGCTTCCTCCAGTTGGGCTCGGTGGCGCCCGGCGGCCTGTTGCTGCCGATCCCGTTGTTCCTGCTCCTGCAGCAGCTCCTGTTGCGCTGGGTTGACCTTGAGGAACGCTTCGAGGGTTTGCTCGAGCTTGGCCTCCAGCTGATCGAGCCAATCGCTGCCCATGGAGCTCAATCCGGCGCGCGGGTGATCAGCGGCGCCTCGATTTCCTCCTGCAGCGGCGTGATCGCCGCCTCGCGGGAGCGCAGCAACAGCTGGGTGAGCCGGGCGATGCCCCCCTCCCCCAGGTTTTGGCCGGCCAGTTGCTCAAAGGCGTTGCCGTAGAGCTCTTCCAACTGGGCGATCAGGCCTTCCCGCAGCTCCCGCACGGCCCGCCGTTGCTCCTCCCGCGACATCCGTATCCCCCTCGGCTGGAAGCTTCAGTCTGCCTGCACCAGCAGGTGCAGCGACAGGTCGCCCGCCCCATCGCTCCAGCGGGCCTGGGGCGTCCAGCCGGCGGCGGCCGCCAGCGCCGTAAACGCCTCCGGGCTGTATTTGGCGCTGGTTTCGGTGATCAGCGCTTCCCCCGCCGCGAAGCACCAGCGCTGGCCGGCCACGTCCACCTGCTGGGCCCGCTGGCTCACCAGGGCCATCTCGATGTGGCTGGCTTCGGGCACCCAGCGGGCCCGGTAGCGGAAGCCTTCGGGGTCGAAGTTGCCCTGCAGGTCGCGGTTGAGCCGCGCCAACAGGTTGAACGCAAAGGC
>CAWUND010000273.1:0-2132 GCA_963923815.1 uncultured bacterium | reverse complement strand
GATCAGGCCAAGCGCTTCGCGGCGCGGCTGCTGGCCGCCCATGACCCCGCCGCCCCCCAGCCGCAAACGGTGCTGGTGGTGGGCCACAACGCCATCCTGCGCTGCCTGCTGCTGGCCCTGCTGGATCTGCCGGCCTCCGGCTTCCGCCGGCTGCGGCTCGACAACGCCTCCCTTTCGGTGCTGAACATCGCGCCGGCCGAGCCCGGTGCCGCACGCCGCTACAGCGTGCAGATCGAATCGCTCAACGGCACCAGCCACCTGCAGGAGCAGGTGTGTGCCGGCCACCTGCCGGCGAAGGGCCCCGGCCCGCGCCTGTTGCTGGTGCGCCACGGCGAAACCGACTGGAACCGCCAGGGGCGGTTCCAGGGCCAGATCGACATTCCCCTCAACAGCAACGGCCACGCCCAGGCCGCCGCCGCCGGCACGTTTTTGCGCCGCGTGCCGTTCGATCGCGCCTACAGCAGCTCCATGGCCCGCCCCCGCCAAACCGCCGAGGGGATCCTGAGCCACCATCCGGGGGTGCCGCTCACCAGCGTCTCCGACCTGGTGGAGATCGGCCATGGCCATTGGGAAGGCCGCCTGGAGGCGGAGATCGCCGCCGAGTGGGGCGCCCTGTTGGCGGATTGGAAGCGGGCTCCGGAAACGGTGCAAATGCCCGAAGGGGAAACCATCCACGACGTGTGGGAGCGCTCCCTGCGGGGCTGGAACCGCATCGCCGCTGGCTTGGCGGAGCACGAAACCGCCCTGGTGGTGGCCCACGACGCCGTGAACAAAACCATCCTCTGCGCCCTGCTGGGGCTGAGCCCCGCCGACATCTGGGCGGTGAAGCAGGGCAACGGTGGCGTCACCGTGATCGATTACCCGGAGGGGGCCGACCAGCCGCCGGTGGTGGTCTGTCTCAACCAAACGACCCATCTTGGGGGTGTTCTCGACCGCACCGCCGCCGGCGCCCTGTGAGTTCTGCCGCCCCATCCGCCCTGCTGCTGGAGCAGGTTCAACTGCTGGAGGGGCCCAACCAGGCGCCCGTGGTGACCACGGTGCTGCTGGAGGCGGGTGCCTTCAGCGCCCAGGGGGATGCGGCCCGGCAGCAGGGTGCCGCCCTGGGGCTCACACCCCTGCGGGCCGAGGGTTGGTGGCTGGCCCCCAGCCTGATCGATCCCCACTCCACGCTGGAAGACCCCTGGCTCGGCACCGCCGAGACCCTGGCCAGCCTGGAGCGCTCCGCCATCGCCGCCGGTTACGGCACCGTGGCCCTGCTGCCCAAGGCCCACAGCTGGCGGGATTGCCCGGAGCGCCTGCGCCCCCTCTCCGACGGCACTGGCCTGCAGTGGTTGCTGTGGGGCAGCTTCAGCCGCGGTGGCCAGGGCCAGGAGCTGGCGGGCCACGCCGATCAGCTGGCGGCCGGTGCCCTGGGGTTGGCGGAGGGGGAGAACGCGCCGCCCCTGCCGCTGCTGGAGCGGGGCCTGAGCCTGGGGGAATGGGGCCAGGCGCCGCTGCTGCTGGCCCCCCGCGATGGGGCCCTCAGCCACAACGGCTTCGTGCGCGAGGGGGTGGAGGCCCTACGGGCCGGCTGGCCCCCGGATCCGGTGGTGAGTGAAACCCTGCCCCTGCAGGGGCTGTTGGCCCTGGTGCGCCACACCCCCGCCGTGCGGCTGCAACTGATGAACCTCTCCACCGCGGCGGCGGTGGAGGTGTTGGCGGCCCTGCCGCCCGAGCGGCGCCCCGAGGCCAGCGTGTGCTGGTGGCATCTGCTGGCGGATAGCGCCAGCCTCGATCCCCTGGCGGAGGGTTGGCGGGTGGTGCCCCCCCTGGGCAACGCCGGCGACCGCCGCGCCCTGCAGCGCGCCCTGGCGGAGGGGGTGATCACCGCCGTGGCGGTGCACCACCAGGCCCTGGATCCGGAGGAGCAGCTGTTGCCGCTCGATCAGCGCAAGCCCGGGGTGGCGGGCCACCGCTTCGTGTTGCCCTGCCTTTGGCGGGAGCTGGTGGTGGGGGCCGGCTGGAGTGCCGCCCAGCTCTGGCAGGCCCTGTGTTTTGGCCCGGCGGCCCTGCTGGGGCTCGAGCCGCCGCGGTTGCAGCCCGGCAGCCGCCGCTGGCTGCTGTTTGATCCGGCCCACCGTTGGCACCCCGCA
>CAWUND010000272.1:0-2132 GCA_963923815.1 uncultured bacterium | reverse complement strand
GGCCGAGGGAATCGGGCACCGGCTTGACGCCGATGAACCACAGGATCTGGGCCAGGGATTCGCCGTAGGTCTTGATGTTGTCGGTGCCCCAGAGCACGCAGGCGATGGTTTCGGGCCAGGTGCCCTGCTCCTGCCGCTGCCGTTCGATCAGCTTGTCCACCACGCCCTTGGCGGCGGCGATGGCGGCCCGGGTGGGGATGGCCTGGGGGTCGAGGGCGTGCAGGTTTTTGCCGCTGGGCAGCACGCCGGGGTTGCGGATCGGGTCGCCGCCGGGGCCGGGCAGCACGTACTCGCCGTCGAGGGCCTTGAGCAGGCTCTGCATCTCCAGGTCGGCGCACACCTGCTCGAGGCAGAACTGCAGGTAGCCAAACAGCTTGTCGAGCTCGGCCTGATCCACATCGGGGAAGCCGGCGCTGCGGCAGGCCGCCAGCCAGGGGCTGGGCAGCTGGAAGCCGAAGCGCTCCAGCAGGCCGAAGAACCAGCCGAAGTTGCGGCGCAGGGTGACCCGGCCGTCGTTGCCGGTGACGGCCTTCACCATGGCGCCCACGGCGGCACGGGATGTCTCCGTGATCACGCGGTTGAGCTCCACATCGGCGAGCACACCGTCGTCGTTGCCCTTATAGACGTCGTCGATGGTGCGGCCTTTGCTCTCCGCCAGCAGGGCCGGCAGGCTGCGGATGCCATCCTCATCGCGCTCCAGGGCGGCGATGTTCACCAGGGTGGCGATCGCCTCCTCGGCGGTGGGGGGCTTGCCGATGGTGTGCAGGCCGCAGGGGAGCAGCCGGCTCTCGATCTCCATCAGCTGGCGGTACACCGCGCCGATCACCGAATCACGGGCGTCGAGATCCAGCTCGGCGGCGTCCACCTCCGGCAGCTGCACGTCTTTGTCGAGATTGCACTGGCGGGCGGTTTCCACCACGGCGTTCACGATCTGCACGCCGCGGGAGCCTTCGCGCAGCTGCTGGTAGGAGCCCACCAGTTCACCCAGCTCCTTGAGGCCCTTGTAGAGGCCGGCGTTTTCGGCCGGTGGCGTGAGGTAGCTGATGGTTTCGGCGTAGCCGCGCCGCTTGGCGATGGTGGCTTCCGAGGGGTTGTTGGCGGCGTAGTAGTAGAGGTTGGGCAGCGCGCCGATCAGCGAATCGGGGTAGCAGGTTTCGCTCATGCCCATCTGCTTGCCGGGCATGAACTCCAGCGAGCCGTGGGTGCCGAAGTGCAGCACCGCATCGGCGCCCCACACCTTCTCCAGGTAGGTGTAGTAGGCGGCGAAACCGTGGTGGGGGCTGGCGCTGCGGGAGTAGAGCAGCCGCATCGGGTCGCCCTCGTAGCCAAAGGTGGGCTGCACGCCAACGAACACGTTGCCGAAGTGCCGCCCGAAGATCAGCAGGTTGGTGCCGTCGGTGTTGAGGGTGCCGGGGGGCTTGCCCCAGTTTTCTTCCAGGCGCTCGGAGTAGGGGGTGAGCCGCTCGTACTCCTCCACGCTCATGCGGTGGGCGATGGCCAGCTCCGGTGCGCCCTCGAGGGCTTCGGGATCCTTGAGCACCGCCTCCATCAGCGCCTTGGGGTTGGCGGGCATGTCGCTCACGTCGTAGCCCTGGGCGCGCATCTCCTCCAGCACCCGGTGGATGGAGCCGAACACGTCGAGGTAGGCGGCGGTGCCCACGTTGCCCTTGTCGGGCGGGAAGCTGAACACGGTGATCGCCAGCTTCTTCTCGCTGCGGGGCTTCACCCGCAGGGAGGCCCAGCGGATGGCCCGCTCGGCGATGGCGTCGACCCGGTCTTGCAGGGTGTGGGCCTTGCCGGTGGCGTCGTCGCGGCCGGAGAGCACGATCGGCTCAATGGCGCCGTCGAGCTCGGGGATGGCGATCTGCAGGGCCACCTGCACCGGGTGCAGGCCCAGGTCGCTCTCCTCCCACTCCTGGGTGGTTTGGAACACCAGCGGCAGCGCCACCATGTAGGGGCGGTTGAGCTTCTTGAGCACCTCGATCGCCTTGGGGTGGTCCTGGCGGGCCGGGCCACCCACCAGCGCGAAACCGGTGAGCGACACCACCCCATCCACCAGCGGCTGGTCAGGGTTGATCGGGTCGTAGAAGAAGGCGTTCACCGGCTTGGTGAAGTCGAGCCCGCCGCAGAAC
>CAWUND010000271.1:0-2143 GCA_963923815.1 uncultured bacterium | reverse complement strand
CATCGGTGCGGCAATGGCCATCCCGGTACCAACCGGTCATGGGCTCACAGCCGCAAAGCTGCAGGGGATCACCCAAAACGTTCAACGATTCCATCGGTGCGTGGGCAAGCGGTGCGTGGGCAAGCGGTGCGTGGGCAAGCGGTGCGCTGCGAAACGAAACGGGCCGTGGCAGCCCTGTGTTGACGGGCAGTCTGACGACGGACTGGCACAAATCGCGATCAGACAGTTGACGGAACCTGGGGGGCAGGCGTTAAAGGTCTTTCAGCAGACCCCCCTACATGAGCTGGGACTTCACCGAAGACGGCGCCTTCCTGGCCCTGTGCGATGCCTTCAAGGAAAGCGGCGAGAGCTCGGCGATCGAGTTCCTGGCCAACGGTGAAGGGGCCTTTCATTTCCAGGAGCTGGCCCAGAACGCAGCCGGAGAGGGGATCGACCTCTCCGACTCCACCGACCTCGAGGAGTTCCAACAGGAGGTGATTGAAACCCTCGAGGACCTCTGCGGCTGAGCGGGGGGCTCAGGCCCCGTAGAAGAACGCGACTTCCTTGTCCTTCAGCCCCTCCCATCCAGCCGCCTTGAGGCGTGCATCGAGGGTCTGCTGGTCGAAATGCTTGGAGCCGGTCTTAACGATCCGGTTGCGCATCGATTTCTTCACGCCACTGCGGGCGCGTTGGCTCTCCAGATCCATCACCTCGTTGTAGAGGCTGAGCATCTCCGCGGGGATTGGGGTGCCATCCAGGTCGAGGCCTGCGGCAATGGCGTCATCAACGCCGCCGGGTCCGGCAATGGCCATGCGGGGGGAGGGGTCAGGGCCCGACGACCCTAGGCGCTGAAATAACGCGCTTGGCTGTGGAGGGCCACCAGGGCCGTGGTGCTCTGTTCGGGCTCCAGTTGGTCGCTCTCATCCATCGAGAGGCCGATGCGCTCGGTGTGGAGCCAGGCCAGCTGCTGGCGGGAATCGGCCACGTTGGGGCAGGCGGGATAGCCGAAGGAGTAGCGGCTGCCGCGGTAGCGCTGGGCCAGCACATCCCGCAGCGGCATGCCGGCTGGGTCGGGGTGGCCGAGGTCGCTGCGGATGCGGGCATGCACCCATTCGGCAAGGGCCTCCGCCATCTGCACACCCAGACCGTGGAAATACAGGTAATCGCTGTACTGGTCGCCCTGGAACAGCTCCTGGGCGAAGGCCGTGGCCCGCTCTCCCATGGTGACGGCCTGCATGGGCAGCACATCGGCAGGCTGGCCCTCCTCCAGGTCGCGGTAGAAGTCGGCGATGCAATAGCGGTTGCCGGAGCGCTGGCGGGGCAAGGCGAACCGCCCAAGCTCTTGGCTGCGCTGCTCGGGATCGAACACCACCACGCTGTTGCCCTCCCGGCCACAGGGGAAATAGCCGTAGGCCACCCGTGGGGTGAGCAGCTGCTCCTCCAGGCAGCGGGACATCCACTGCTGCAGCACCGGCTCGGCCTTGGCGGCCAGCATGGCCTCGTACTCCTCCCTGGACTGACCCTGGGCCTTGCGCAGCTGCCACTGGCCGGCGAACAGGGCGTTGCGGTCGAGGTAGGCAAACACCTCCTCCAGGGGGATCTGCGCCTCGGTGAGCACCCGGCTGCCCCAGAAGGGCGGGGTCAGCGCCGCCTCCTCGGGCACGGCGTCGGAGCGGTGGGATGTGGCCGGTGCCGTGGTTGGGGCCTGCTCAGACACCTCGGCCGCCGAGGCTGGTGGGGTGGCGTCGTCCGCCGCCGGATCGAGCCCAAGACCGTCCGGCGCCCCGGCGAGGAAACCGCGGCCGTTGTCCCATTGCTGGGCATCACGGGCCGCCACGTAGGCGTCCATGAAGCGCAGGTCGGCGAAGGCGTCACGGCCGTAAATCACCTGGCCGCGGTACACCTCACGGCAGTCCTTGTTCACGAAGCGGGGGGTGAGGGCCGCACCGCCCAGGATCACCGGCACATCGATGCCCGCGGCATTAAAGGCCTCCAGGTTGTCCTTCATGAACGCCGTGGATTTCACCAACAGGCCGCTCATGGCAATGCAGTCGGCGTTGTGCTGCTGCTGGGCCTCGATGATGGCCTCCACCGGCTGCTTGATGCCGAGGTTGATCACCTCGTAGCCGTTGTTGGTGAGGATGATGTCAACCAGGTTCTTGCC
>CAWUND010000270.1:0-2146 GCA_963923815.1 uncultured bacterium | reverse complement strand
CATGGTGCCATTGATTGCTGTTATGACCATAGCCGCATAACAGGGCTCCGTTGCTCGGCCTAGGGCAGGGCGAAGAGCGCGTCGTAGGCGTAGTACTCGGGCTTGTCGAGCCCATCGCGGCGCAGCATGTTGCGCAGTTGGCGAATCTCGCGGCGCTGGGCCACGATGATTTGCCGCGACAGGCGCCGGATGGTGGGGTTGGTGCTCTTGCGCAGGGCGTCGTGCGCCATCACCAAGGCACCGCCATGGTGGGCAATCATCCCCTCTAGAAACCAGGTTGTGCGGCTGTTGCGGCTGGGTGGTGAGCCGGCCATTTGCATGGCCTGGATCTGAGCTGTGCTCATGCGCATCAGGTGGGCCATGGCATCGGGATTGCCGCCGGGTTGCAGCGCCACGGGATACACGGGCGCCTCGGGATACCAGGCTTTGCGCCATTGGCCCATGGCCTTGATCTCCTGGGCCTGATCACTCCAGATCTGTTTGGCGAGCGATCCCACGCCGGCTTCGCCGATGTCGAACACAAACTCACCCATGCGCAGCGCTCCGGTGTGGTGCTGCACCATGGCGTCGATCCAGCGCAGGTCGTAGGTGCTGCCGGCGGGGCCCACGTCGTGGGTGTGGGCGCTGGGATCCGCCGGAGCCGGAGCGGCCATCGGATGGTGGTGATGGTGCAGATGGGGATCCATCTGGGCCCGGGCCCCTGGGGCCATCAGACCAAGCAACGCCAGGGCGGGGAACAGGCTGCGCATCGCTTGGATTATGTGGCTGGCTTCAGCGATTCCGCGAGTGGTTCTGGTGCAAACCGTCGCAGCTCCCAGCGGCTGAGTTGCTGCTGGGAATCGAAGTGCAGGCTCACCTGGGTGAACTGCTGCGGGCTGAGCAGGCAACCCACCTGCAGTGCAAAGGCACCGCCCGGCAGCTGCTCGGGCACGGAGCACACCAGGCCGTCGGCGAAGGCGGCGGTGAGGGGATGGCAGGCGAAGGCCTGCGGATCGAAGGGCTCGCAGGCTTGGGGGGTGGGCTCGTGGTCGGGCCAGGCGCCTGGGGCCAGGCGTTCCAGCTGGCCGGGCCAGCCCCGCGGCTGCTCCAGCAGGGCGGCGGCTGAGAGGCCCGGCCGGGCCGGTTCGGGGTTGGGGCTGAGGCCGCAGCGGAAGGGCACGGCCCCCACGGCATCGAGGCGCCAGATGCCCGCTTCGGTTTGGCCCCACAGCAGCACCAACATCGAGCGGGAGCGGCCGTGAAACAGGTTGATCTCGTGGCCAAAGCGCGGTTGGGCCGGGTCGACCCGCAGGCTGGATTGGCCGCCGGCTCCGCTGAATTGCCAGCACTGGCCGCCCTGGTTGTACCCCTGGCGGGTGAGGGGCAGTTGGCGGCGGCCTCCGGGGGCGAACAGCAGGCCGCTGCCATCCCAGAGGCCGGTGTCGGCATCGCTGAAGCTGATGGCGTAGGTGGTGCCCTCGATCGTGCGGCTGGGATGGTGCAGATCGAGCTGCCCAGCGGGCCCCTCACGGCGCAGGTGCCATTGGCTGGTGCCGCACCAGCGGCCCTCGAAGTTGTGGCGGTTGAGGCTCCACTGGCGGTCGTGGCCGTTCATGGCATCGGGGAGGCTTTATGCGCTAACTGAATAGTTTTGGATAATTATATTTTCGTGGGAAAATAACTGCAGCTTTTGGATCGGCTTGGTCGTTACCCCCGGCGCCCTGGCCTGTCTCGACCTCCTGGTGTGGCTGCGCACTGGCCAGGAGGCGGCCTCCCGCTTGAGCGTCAACCAGTCGTCGGTGAGCCGGCGCGTGAATGAGGTGGCCCGCGTGTTTGGGTTGGAGCTGCGCAAGAGCGAAGGGGAGTGGTTGTTTGAGGGCGATCCCACCCTGCTCAACCTGGAGCGCCAGGTGCACCAGCGCTACCGCTGGGAGCATGGCCAGCCCTTGCGGCTGGAGGCGCAGTACTACTCCGGCCCGCTGTTTTGCACCGGTCTCTCGGGCGAGTGGATCCGCGGCAATTTCGATTTTCTGGAGGTGCACACGCCGCTGCGGCACCTGCGCGATGGGGTAATTGATGCCTGGATCGCCACCTATCCGGATCTGCCGGACGACGACGACCCCGATCTCGCCTGCTTCCATCTCACCCGCTATCCCCTGGGCCTGGC
>CAWUND010000269.1:0-2154 GCA_963923815.1 uncultured bacterium | reverse complement strand
CCGTGATGATCGCTGAGATCGATCCGATCTGCGCCCTGCAGGCGGCGATGGAGGGCTACCGCGTGGTGCGTCTCGACGACGTGGTGCGCGATGTGGACATCTTCGTGACGGCCACCGGCAACTTCCGGGTGATCCGCCATGAGCACCTGATCCAGATGAAGGATCAGGCGATCGTGTGCAACATCGGCCACTTCGACAACGAGATCGATGTGGCGTCGCTCAAGCAGTACCCCTGGGACAACATCAAGCCCCAGGTGGACCACATCGTGCTGCCCAGCGGCAACCGCATCATCCTGTTGGCGGAAGGCCGCCTGGTGAACCTGGGCTGCGCCACCGGCCACCCCAGCTTCGTGATGAGCAACTCGTTCACCAACCAGGTGCTGGCCCAGATCGAGCTGTTCACCAAGGGTGAGCAGTACGAGAAGCAGGTGTACGTGCTGCCCAAGCACCTCGATGAGATGGTGGCCCGCCTCCACCTCGAGAAGATCGGCGCCCGCCTCACCGAGCTCACCCAGGAGCAGGCCGACTACATCAACGTGCCGGTGCAGGGCCCCTACAAGCTGGAGCACTACCGCTACTGATCCGATGCTCCATCACCTGACCGACCTGGTGGAACAGTGGGTAGCCCAATGGGGCTACCTCGGCATCTTCGCCGCGATGGTGCTGGAGAACGTGATTCCGCCGATTCCGTCGGAGGTGATCATGCCCCTGGCCGGCTTCTACGTCGGCCAGGGGCAATTGAACGTGGTGGGGGTGGTGCTGGCTGGGTTGCTGGGCACCGTGGTGGGGGCCCTGCCCTGGTATGCCATCGGGCGGCTGGTGAATGAGCAGCGCCTCAAGCACTGGGTGGAGCGCCACGGCCGTTGGGTGGGCGTCTCGGTTGACGAGTTGGAGCAATCCCGCGGCTGGTTTCAGCGCCACGGGGCGGCGGTGGTGTTCTGGGGTCGCCTGATCCCCGCCATCCGCACCTTGATTTCCGTGCCGGCGGGGGTGGAGCTGATGCCCTTCGGCTCGTTCCTGTTTTGGACCACCGCCGGCAGCCTGATTTGGAACCTGGTGCTCACCGCTGCGGGCTGGGCCCTCGGCAGCCACTGGGATCAGGTGCTGCTCTGGGTCAAGCCCGTGGAGGGCATCGTCAACAAGCTGATCGCCCTGGCGGTTGTCGCCCTGGTGGGCTGGCTGGCCCTACGGCGCTGGAAGCGCCGTCACAACAGCCACTAGGGCGGCAGCTCAGAACGGCACTTCTTCGTCGCTGGGCTCACCGCCGCCAAATCCGCCCCCACCAAAGCCACCGGCTTCGGCGTCGCGCTTGGAGCCCAGCAGCTCCAGGCGGTCGACGCGGATCACCGGTTTGGTGCGCTCTTCGCCGCTGGCGCGGTCGGTCCAGCGGTCGAGCTTGAAGCTGCCGATGATCCCCAGCAGCGATCCCTTGCGCACATAGTCGGCGGCCACCTGGGCCTGCTTGCCCCAGATCTCGAGGTTGAACCAGTCCGGCTCGTCGCCGTTGCTGCGGCGGTTCACGGCCATGGTGAGGTTGGCCACCATGCTTCCCGACTCGAAGTAGCGAACCTCGGGGTCGCGGCCGGCGCGGCCCACGAGGGTGATGGAATTGACGCCCATGGCGTTCTCCTGCTGATTGCGTTGTGGACATGATGCAGCCCCTGGTCGGGGTGCTTCATCCAGAGAGTTCCACCCCTTGGCCCGGATGTTCCACCGGTCGGGGGCGGTTGGCGGCGGCAGGGCTGGCCTGCACAATCCACCTATGATTCGCGCCGCTTGGCCGCCCGTCTGTGTTCTTTAAGCGTTTTCAGCTTTCCCGCGACATCGGCATCGACCTGGGCACCGCCAACACCCTGATGTACATGTCCGGCAAGGGCATCGTGTTGCAGGAGCCCTCGGTGGTGGCCATCGACCTGGAGCGCGGCGTGCCCCTGGCGGTGGGTGATGAGGCCAAGTTGATGCTCGGCCGCACCCCCGGCAACATCCGCGCGGTGCGTCCCCTGCGCGACGGCGTGATCGCCGATTTCGACGCCGCCGAGCAGATGATCAAAACCTTCATCCAGAAGGGGAATGAGGGCCGCGGCATCGTGGCCCCCCGCCTGGTGATCGGCATCCCCAGCGGCGTCACCGGCGTGGAGCGCCGCGCCGTGCGTG
>CAWUND010000268.1:0-2155 GCA_963923815.1 uncultured bacterium | reverse complement strand
AAGGTGCGGGCCGAGAGCAACGGCGACTTCATGGCCGTCACCGACGCCGAAATCATCGAGGCCTACAAGCTGCTGGGCAGCGGCGAAGGGGTGTTCTGCGAACCCGCCAGTGCGGCCTCCGTGGCGGGCCTCATCAAACGCCGCGATGAGGTGCCGGCCGGCGCCACGGTGGTGTGCGTGCTCACGGGCAATGGCCTCAAAGACCCCACCACCGCGATTGAGCACAACGATTCGAAGTTCCACACCGGCCTCGAGCCGGACACCCAGACCGTGGCCCGGGTGATGGGGTTCTAGGGGCCAACCAACCCAAGAACCGTCTGTCCGAACGCGGTGGAAAACCCCTGCTCTGGGCGGCGGAAAACCCACGCGTCAAACCATCCACAACACGCGGTCGCTTTCCACAGCCACGGGGATCAGCGGAAAACCCACGCCACCCCCCAAAGCCGCACACGCAATCCACAACCCAGGGGAATCAACATCCCCTGGGCCCGTGGGGGTTGAGGAGCTTTTGCCGGATTTCCCCAGGCCCTACGACCACGATTTGGATTTTGATTTTTTGAATTTCAAATCCATTGGATCGTGGATTGGGGAAAGGCCCGGGAAACCGCTCGAAGGGCCCGTTGCACTTCCAGCCGGCTTGTGGAAGCGTGGGGGGCCCTTCCGCCAAGCGATGAAGCTGGTCTGCTCCCAGGCTGAACTCAACGCCAGCCTTCAGCTGGTGAGCAGGGCCGTGGCGAGCCGCCCCACCCATCCGGTGCTGGCCAATGTGCTGCTCACCGCCGACGCGGGCACCGGTCGGCTCAGCCTCACCGGCTTCGACCTGAGCCTGGGCATCCAAACCAGCTTGGCCGCCTCCGTGCAGACCAGCGGCGCCATCACCCTGCCGGCCCGCCTGTTCGGTGAAATCGTGGCCCGCATGCCGGCCGACAGCCCCATTGGCCTCACCTGCGAGGAGGGCAGCGAGCAGGTGGAGCTCACCAGCGCCTCAGGCAGCTATCAGATGCGTGGCATGCCCGCAGACGATTTTCCGGAGCTGCCCTTGGCCCAGGTGGCCACACCGATTCGCCTCGATGCCGACGCCCTGATCAAGGGGTTGCGGGCCACCCTGTTCGCCAGCAGCGGCGATGAGGCCAAGCAGCTGCTCACCGGCGTGCACCTGGGGTTGGATGCCCAGGGTCTGGAGTGCGCCGCCACCGATGGCCACCGCTTGGCGGTGCTGCGGCTCCAGAACGGCGCCGAGCCGAGCGATGCCGCCGAGGGGGCGGCCACCGATCAGCTCGATGTCACCGTGCCGGCCCGATCGCTGCGGGAGCTGGAACGGTTGCTCTCCAGCCGTGGCGCCGCTGATCCGGTGAGCCTCTTCTGCGACCGCGGCCAGGTGGTGTTCCAGTGGGCCGATCAGGTGCTCACCAGCCGCAGCCTCGATGGCACCTACCCCAACTACCGCCAGCTGATTCCCGACAGCTTTGCCCGCAGCCTGAAACTGGATCGCAAGGGCCTGGTGGGGGCCCTGGAGCGGGTGGCCGTGCTGGCCGACCAGCACAACAACGTGGTGAAACTCAGCACCGACCCCGCCGCCGGTCAGCTGGCCATCAGTGCCGATGCCCAGGACGTGGGCAGTGGGTCTGAAGCCTTGGCCGCCGATGTGGATGGCGACGCCATTCAGATCGCCTTCAACGTGCGCTACGTGCTCGATGGCCTCAAGGCCATGGCCTCGGAGCGGGTGGAGCTGCGCTGCAATGCCCCCACCACGCCGGTGGTGTTGTCGCCGGTGGATGAGCCCGCCTTCACGTATCTGGTGATGCCGGTTCAGATCCGCCAGTGAACCTGCCGGAGCAACTGCTGCTCAGCGATCTGCTGCGCCGCCGGGTGCGCTGCCAGGCGGGCATCGATCACGGCCCCGGCGTGTTGGCCTGGATGCACCCGCCGGTGCACCGGCTGTTGGGTTGGATCAGCAAACCCTCGGCGTTTGGCGACCGGCGGCAGGCCTGGCGGCTCGATCAGTTGCGTGGCCTGGCGGAGCTCGAGGCCATGGTGCAGGGGGAAGGGGCTGACACCGACCTGCCCACCTGTGAGCGGCTTCCCACCTTGATCGAGGCGGCGTTGCTCGACCGCCATGGAGATCCCATCGGCACCCTGGCCGATGCCGCCGTGG
>CAWUND010000267.1:0-2159 GCA_963923815.1 uncultured bacterium | reverse complement strand
GCTCACCTGCTCAAAATCCTCCAGCTCCGCCTCCAGGGCGCTGCGCTGGGGATCCGTGAGGATTTTGGCCAGGTCAATCACCGGCGTGGGGTGATCGGGCAGCAGGTCGGGGTTGTCAAACGCCTGGGCGGGGCCCACCCAAAGGCCCAGCAGCAACGCCAGGCTCAGCATGGCCCGCGCCATCCAGGCCAGCACTCCTCGGGGTCCCGTCATGGCGCCTGCTTCAGTGGCCAGCATTCTCCCTGACCCCCCACGCTTGGCGTGACCCGCCCCTCTCCCCCGTCCTGGTTGGTGCAACGGCTGCAGGCCGAGGGTGGTTGGGTGCCCTTCAGCACCTACATGCAGTGGGCCCTGCACGATCCGCAGCATGGCGCCTATGGCAGCGGCCGTCTGCGCGTAGGCCCCCGCGGCGATTTCGCCACCTCCCCCTCCCTGGGCCCGGATTTCGCCGCCCTGTTGGCCCCTCAGCTGGTGCAGTGGTTGGAGGCCCAACCCCCGGATGCACCCCTGGCCCTGGTGGAGACGGGGCCCGGTGAGGGACAGCTGGCCCTGCAGTTGGCGGAGGCCCTCTGGGCCCACTGGCCCGCCCTGGCGGCCCGCACCGAATTGGTGTTGGTGGAGCCCAATGCCGGCATGGCCGACCGCCAGCGCCGCGCTTTGGAGGCCTGTCCCCTCCCCTGCCGCTGGACCAGCCTGGAGCGCCTGGCGGCGTCACCGCTGCGCGGCGTGATGCTGGCCCACGAGGTGCTCGATGCCCTGGCGGTGGAGCGCATCGTCTGGGATGGCGGCCAGTGGCGCCGCCAGGGGGTGGCGCTGGAGGAGGCGTTGGAGACGGCAGACCCCGCCCCACCCCAGCTGCAGCTGGCGGATGGCCCACCACTGCCCGAGGAGCTGGTGGCACAGCTGGCGCCCCTTGGGCTGGAGCCCCCTGGCCCCCAGCGCCCCGCCGGTTGGTGCACGGAGCTGCATCCGGGCCTGGCCCCGTGGCTGCGGCAGGCGGCCCTCGCCCTGGAGGCTGGCCAGCTGTTGGTGGTGGATTACGCCCATGAGGCCTGGCGCTATTACGCCCCCCAGCGCAGCAACGGCACGCTGATGGCCTACCGGCAGCAGCGCGCCAGCGACGACCCCCTGCTCGACCCCGGCCACTGGGACCTCACCGCCCACCTCTGCGTGGAGAGCCTCGAGGCCGCCGCGCAGGCCAACGGCTGGTCGGGGCTCGGCGTGCGGCGGCAGGGGGAGGCCCTGCTGGCCCTGGGGTTGGCCCAGCGCCTGCACGGCCTGCAGCAGCAGGATCCAGCCCAGCTGCAGGAGCTGTTGCGTCGCCGGGAGGCCCTGCTGCGCCTGGTGGACCCCACCACCCTGGGGGATTTCCGCTGGCTGGCCTTCAGCCGTGGGCTCCCCGAGCAGCCCCCGAGCCTGTTCCTGCAGGATCCACCCCTGGCCTAGGCCTCGGACCCCGCCGATCGGCAGCGCGCCAGGGCCTGTAGCACCTGCTCTCCGCTGACATCATCTCGGATCTCCACCGACCCCAGGGCCGTGGGCAGCACGAAGCGCACCCGGCCATCGCGCACTTTTTTATCGCCCTGGAGGCACGCCAGCACCGCCTCGGAGGCCAGATCCGGCCAGGCCAGGGGCAGGCCCGCCGCGGCGATCACCCGGCACTGGCGGGTTTGATCCTCCCGACTCCAGAGGCCCAGTTCGCAGCTCAGTTCACCGGCGGCCACCATGCCGATCGCCACCGCCTCACCGTGGAGGTAGGTGCCGTAGCCGCAGAGGGCCTCCACCACATGGCCCAGGGTGTGGCCGTAGTTGAGGATCGCCCGCAGGCCCCCCTCCCGCTCGTCGGCGGCCACCACCCGCGCCTTGGCGGCGGCGGAGCGCTCCAGGATCCGCTGCAGCAGGGCAGGCGGCAGCTGGTTCAACGCCGCCAGCTGGGATCCCGCCGCCTCGAGCTCCTCAAACAGCGCCGCATCGCCGATCACGCCGTACTTGATCACCTCCGCCATGCCGGCACGACACTCCCGCTCGGGCAGGGTGGCCAGGCAGGTGGGATCGATCAGCACCAGGCGGGGTTGGTGGAAGGCCCCGATCAGGTTCTTGCCGCCGGGGTGGTTCACACCGGTTTTGCCGCCGATGGCGGCATCCACCATCGCCAGCAG
>CAWUND010000266.1:0-2166 GCA_963923815.1 uncultured bacterium | reverse complement strand
AGCCCCCCAGGGGCATGCCGTGGTTGGGGCCGTCGTCGAGGTTGCTGGCGTAGCGAACCGTGTAGGGCTTCTCCCACCCCAGGCCGAAGGGGCGCGACCAGCTGGCGGCTGGCGCCGCTGAGGCGGATCGGGGCGTGCGCCGCAGCAGGGATTTGAGGGCGGTGAGGCCGAAGCGCGCCATGGGGCAGCCAACAGTGGGGCCAGCTTGTCAGAGCTGATGGGAACTGGGGTGCTCTCGGGCCTCCTGCTCCACCAGGGCATCGAGGGTGGCGGCGGAGCGCACCAGGGCCTGGTAGCGCTGCACCACCCGGCGGTTGCGCTCCAGCCAGCTGGCGGGGTTGCCCTGGGCGGCGGCGCCGCTGCCGCTGCTGTCTTCATCGAGGAGCTCCAGCTCCCGCTGGCTCACCAGCGCCAGCACCAGCTCATGCAGGCGTTGGCGGCGGGTGCTGGCTGGGGTGGCCTGGGGGTCGGTCATGGTGCGTTGGGCGGTGCGGCGGTGGCTGCCCGTGAGAATGGCCCCATGATCGAGGTGATCGGCACCGACGCCGGCGCACCGGCCTCCCTGCCGGCCGCCCAGCGGCAGCTGCTGCTGCAGGCCAGCCTGGTGGCGGCTCCGCTGCGGCTGCACCCCGCCCTGGCCGAGTTGTTTGGCGACGCCCCGCCGCCGTTGCTGGCCACCGATCAGCTGGAGCCCTGCCTGGATCGGTTGCAGCAGTGCACGCCCGAGCAGCGGGTGGTGCTGCTGGCCAGCGGCGATCCCCTCTGGTTTGGCATCGGTCGCCAGCTGCTGCAGCGGCTGGGGCCGCAGGCGTTGCGCTTCCATCCGGCCCCCAGCTCCCTGCAGCTGGCCTTCGCCCGCATCGGCCGCCCCTGGCAGGACGCCGCCTGGATCAGCCTGCACGGCCGCGACCCCGAGGCCCTGGCGGCGCGGCTGCAGCAGCGCCCCCCCGCCTTGGCGGTGCTCACCGACCCGGGCCAGGGCGGCGCCGACAGCGTGCGCCGGCTGCTGGCGGCCTCCGGGCTGGAGGCCAGCTATGGGCTTTGGCTGTGCGAGCGGTTGGGGCATCCCCAGGAACGGGTGCAGCGCCTGGGCCCCGCCGACCCCCTGCCGGCCGATCTCGATCCGCTCAATTTGGTGCTGCTGGTGGCGGAGCCGCCGGCGCCCGCGCCCGCCACCGCACTGCCCCTGTTTGGCCTGCCCGATGGGGTGTTTTTGCAGCATGGCGATCGCCCCGGCCTGATGACCAAGCGCGAGGTGCGCATCCAGCTGTTGGCCGACCTCGATCTGCCCGCCAGCGGCGTGCTCTGGGATGTGGGGGCCGGGGTGGGGTCGGTGGGGCTCGAGGCCCTGCGGCTGCGGCCCCAGCTGCGGCTGTGGGCCCTGGAGCAGCGGGGTGGCTCCGCCGCCTTGATCCGGGCCAACGCCGAGCGGCTGGGGGTGGAGCCTGCCGGGGTGGTGGAGGGCCGTGCGCCGGAGGCCCTGGCGCCGCTGCCCGACCCCGATCGGGTGCTGCTGGGGGGTGGTGGCCGCGGCCGCCTGGCACTGCTGCAGGCGGTGCTGCCGCGGCTGCGCCCCGGCGGGGTGGTGGTGGTGCCCCTGGCCACCGTGGAGGCCCTGGCGGAGCTGCGCCCCGCCCTGGAGCAGGCGGGTCTGCGGGTGGCGGTGAGCCAGCTTCAGGCCTGGCGCGGTGCCCCCCTGGCGGATGGCACGCGGCTGTCGCCGCTCAATCCCGTGTTGGTGTTGCGGGGGCAGCGGCCCTCGGGCGCAGGGGTGTGATCGGGGCGGCGCTGCCCACCTGGATCCCCAACCGTGCGGCCTGGCCCGCCGCCAGTTCCACCACCCCATCGGCGGGGGCATCGGGGCCGTAGCTGCGGCAGGGCAGCCGCGGGCACGGGGTGGCGTTGGCCTCGATGGCGATCACCCGGCCAGCGCGCAAAAACAGCATGTCCAGGGGTGAGGGGGTTTGGTGCATCCAGAACTTCAGCACCATCGGTTCGCTGTAGGGGAACCACATGCCCCGCAGGGGCGGCAGCGGCGGGCGCCCCATCAGGCCGCGGCTCTGCTGCTGGGGCGTGCGGGCCACCTCCAGCTGGATGCAGGGGGCGCTGGGGGCCGGCAGGCACCACTGGGCTTCGATCGGCAGCTGCTGGGGCGGGGTCGCGGGC
>CAWUND010000265.1:0-2182 GCA_963923815.1 uncultured bacterium | reverse complement strand
TTCGCGGCCGTCGCTGTGGCGGAAGTGGATGCGGAAATCCTGCATGAATTCGTAGTGCACCACCGTCTCCGGTGAGCTCACGGTGCTCTCCAGGAAGGTCTGCAGCCCCTGGCGCGACACGTTGTCGACGCAGGGCAACCCCAGCACATAGAGCTGCTCCAGCGGCAGGGTGGGCTGCACCGCCCGCAGGGCCTGGATCTGGCAGCCCACGCCGATCGCCAGCAGCCGGCGGATGCCGCTGCCCGGCAGCTGCTCCAACACCTCGAGGTTGGGGGAGAGGGTGGGCTTGTTCACCCGGGCGCTGAGCACCTCCTCGGGGGTGCGGGCCAGCCGCGGCACCGGTGTGAAGCGATCCTCCTCGCTCTGGCCCACGCACAGCACCGCATCCACCAGGCCGGTTTCCAGGGCCCGCACGCCGATGCGGCTCACGATGCCCGTCCACTGGGCGCCGGCGATCGGCTGCTGCAGCCGGGCCGTGAGCATGCGCTGCTGCACCCCGAAATAGAGCTCGTCCTCGTTGTCGAGGTCGCGGCTGCGGCCATGGGCCGCCGTTTCCATCGCCTCAAAACGCTGGTGCAGAAAAGCGCAGCTCTGCTTCACGTAGGCCACCCAGCGGCTGTCGCAGAGGCCGCACTGGCTGCAGAGATCCTTGGCGGGATACACGCTGCCCTTGGCCAGGGGCCGTGCCCGCTCGTGGGGGGCCGGCGACGGCCATGCAGGGGATCCGGAGACAGCGGAGGTCAAGGGTGGCGGGCCGGGGGCGGATCCGAATGGTCACAACCTATCGGCCTACGACAAAGTGGTGGCCAATGTGCAGGGCTCCGCGTCCATGGCCGCCGGCCGATCCCCCCAACAGCGCAGTGCCAGGCAGCGGGCCACCATGCGGCTGCTGGCCGCGGGCCTTGGGCTGCTGGGGGGCACAACCCTGCTGGGGCTGGTGTGGCCCGCAGGCGATCGGGCCGTGCGCCAACAGGACAGCGCCAGCGCCGCCGCCCTGGGCGACCTGCCCAGCCGCCCGATCACGGTGCTGCTGATCGGCTCCGATGCCGACCGCCGTGGGGCCGCCACCAACCAGGCGGCCCCTCCGGGCCCCGCCAATGGCGATGCCCTGATGCTGGTGCGGGTCGACCCCAAGGGCCCGCTGCAGGTGCTCAGCCTGCCGGTGGAAACGGCGGTGCGGCTGCCGGGCAGCAAACAACCGGTGGCCCTGGGCTCGCTCTACCGCCGCGGCGGCCCCGCCCTGGTGGCCGGTGCGGTGGCGGAGCTGGTGCAGCTGCCCCAGGGCCAGCCCGACCGCTACCTGGTGCTGCCCCGCGGCGCCCTGCGGGAGCTGGTGGATGGGTTGGGCCGCGTGGAACTCGCCCCCGACCGCAGCATGCGCTACCAAGACAAATCCCAGCACTACCGCATCCAGCTGGAGGGGGGCCTGCAGGTGATCGATGGCCGCCAGATGGAGCAGTTGCTGCGCTTCAAAGACGACCAAGACGGCGAGGCCCGCCGGCGCGACCGCCAGCAGATGGCCGTGGACAGCCTGCTGCGCCAGATGGGGCAAACCCAGCAGCTGCAGCAGCTGCCCGACCTGCTGGCCCGCCTGCAGAACCAGGTGGACAGCAACCTCACCCAAAGCGAGGCCCTCAGCCTGCTGGCGGCCACCCTGCAGCAGAGCAGCCCGGTGCGGTTCAGCACCCTGCCGCTCAAGCCACCCCTCAAGCCGCTCCTGAACCCACCGGGCAAACCCGCCGCCAAAGGGGCAGAACCCCTGCGCCAACTGGATTCCAACGCAGGCGAGCGCTGGCCCAACTGAGCCCCAGCCGGGCCAATCGGCAATGTTTCCGCCGGATTCACAGCCCGGGGACCAGGCGGCTTCTACGATCGGGGCTCCACCGTTTGCACCGGCGGCCGTCGTGACCAGCTTCCTGACCGCAGAACGGGTGGAACAGGCACCAACGGCCCATGACACCCGCCGCCTGCGGCTGTTCAGCGGCACCGCCAACCAGGCCCTGGCGCGCGAAATCGGCGGCTACCTGGGGGTGCCCGATGGCCCGCGGGTGATCAAACGCTTCGCCGACGGCGAGCTCTACATCCAGATCCAGGAATCGATCCGCGGCTGCGACGTGTTCCTGATCCAGCCCACCTGCGCTCCGGTGAACGATCACCTGATGGAGCTGCTGATCATGGTGGA
>CAWUND010000264.1:0-2203 GCA_963923815.1 uncultured bacterium | reverse complement strand
GCCGACATCACCACCATCCACGGCTTCTGCCGCCGCACCCTGCAGCGCCAGGCCCTGGAGGCGGGGCTGGGGCCTGCGGTGAGCCTGGAGAGCGACGGGCAGGAGCGGCGCCAGCAGCTGGTGCACGACTACTGGCGCCAGCAGGTGCTGCCCCTGGAGCCTGGGCTGCTGGCGGGGCTGCAGCAGCTGCAGGTGCACCCCGCCCAGCTGCTGGCCCTGCTGGCCAGCCTCGATGGCGACCCGGCCCTGGAGCTCGATCCGCTGCCGCCGGAGCTCAGCGCCGAGCAGCCCCTCGCCCCGCAGCTCTCGGCCCTGTGGCCCCAGCGCTGGGACGCCTTCTTGGCCCACTGGCACAGCAGCGCCGAGGCCCTGGAAACCGATCTGGCGGCGGCCGCCGCGGAGCTGCACAGCCTGGGGCTCGACTACAAGCCCTACCGGCTCAAGCCCAAACCCGACCGGCTGGAGCGGGTGCAGGGCTGGATCGCAGGGCTCGAGGGCACCCCCGACCACGCCGCCGTGCTGGCCCAACGCGACCTGCGCGACTACTTCCACCCCGGCCCCTTCACCAAGGCGGCGGCCCAGGCCCACGGCGATGGGGTGTCGCTGCCGCAGCGGCCCCTGCTGGAGGCCATCGCCGCGGTGGTGGAGGGGCCGGCGGAGCTGCTGCTGCTGCACTTCGCCCACTGGGCCCGCCGCGAGCTGGCGCTGCGCCGTGAAGCCGCCGGCCAAATGGGCTTCGGGCAACTGCTGGAGCAGCTGGATCCGGGGCCCGATCCCACCACCCCCTCCCCCCTGCTGGAGGCGGTGGCGCGCCGTTACCGGGCGGCCCTGATCGATGAATTTCAGGACACCGATCCGATCCAGTGGCGCATCCTGCAGCGGGCGTTCACGGCCCCGAAGCCCCGGCACCTGCTGGTGATGGTGGGCGACCCCAAACAGGCCATCTACCGCTTCCGTGGCGGCGAACTGGCCACCTACCGCCAGGCCGCCGAGCAGGTGCCGCCCGACGATCGCCGCGGCCTGGTGGAAAACCGCCGCGCCACGCCGCCGCTGGTGGCCGGGCTCAACGCCCTGATGGCCCCGGGGCTGCAACGCTCCGGCCTGCCGGTGCCGCCGGTGGAGGCCTGCGCCCGCCCTGGGGGCCTGCCGTGCCCGAGCACGGAGAGCCCCCTGCAGCTGCTGCCCATTGATCCCCAAGGGCTCGAGCCCCAGGTGGCGGGGCTGTGCCAACACCTGCTGGAGCAGGGCCTGCAACCGGGCGACCTCTGCCTGCTGGTGAGCCGCCACGGCCAAGCGGAAGCCCTGCGCAGTGCCCTGGAGCAGCGCCAATTGCCCAGCCGCCTGGTGAGCCGCGGTGATGTGTTCGAAAGCCCCGGTGCCGCGGCCCTGCAGCGGCTGCTCGATGCCCTGGCCAGCCCGGGGCTCCCCAGCCGCCAACGGCTGCTGGCCGCCTCACCCCTGCTGGGCTGGAGCGCCGAAGAGATCGCCGTGGCCGCACCGGAGCGCTGGGATGCCCTGGCCCTGCAGCTGGCGGAGCTGGCGGCCCGGCTGCCGCGCCAGGGGCTCACCGCCGTGCTGGGGCAGCTGCTGGGCACGGCGGGCCTGGCGCGGCTGTCGCTGCGGGGGCGCGCCTTGGCGGATCTGCAACAGGCGGCGGAGCTGGTGCAGGAGCAGATGCACCGCCAGGGGCTGGGGGCGGCCGCCGCGGCCGACTGGCTCAGGCGCGTGCGGCTGCAGGAGGAGCGCGATCCCCCCGAGGAGCACCTCTGCCGCAGCGACGCCGCCGAATCGGCCATCGCGGTGGTCACCGTGCACCGCAGCAAGGGCCTCGAATACCCGGTGGTGATCTGCCCCTACCTCTGGAAGGCCCCCAAACCCGCCCGCAGCGGGGCCCAGCGCCTGGGGCGCCGCTGGACGCCACCTGCCCACGGGCAGCCGCGGCTTGACCTGCACCTCAACCCCCATTGGGGCCAGGGCCGGGCGGCCGCCCAGCAGCACCAGCAGGCCCAGCTGGCGGAGGCGGAGCGGCTGGCCTATGTGGCCTGCACCCGGGCCCAACAGCTGCTGGTGCTGGGCTGGCCCGGCGACGACCGGGCGGAGGCCGGCAACCCCCTGGCCCCCTGGTTGGCCCAACCCAACCTGCCCCTGCACCGCCTGGATGCCGACGCTCTGCCCGCCCCCAGCGGCTGTCGAGGTTGCGGCT
>CAWUND010000263.1:0-2207 GCA_963923815.1 uncultured bacterium | reverse complement strand
GAATTGAGCAGCAGTCGGGCAAAGGCCAGGCGCTGCTGCTCCCCCAGCGAGAGCAAGCGCGGCCAGTCCTGCTTGATGTCGAAATCGGGGTAGCGCTGCACCAGCTCACTGAGGCGCACCTCCTCCAGCACGCTGCGCAGGTGCTGATCGCTGAAGCGCTGCGGATCGAGGGGGTAGCAGAGCTGCTCCCGCAAGCTGCCCAAAATCATGTAGGGCTTCTGGGGAATGAACAGCAGCTCGCTTTGGGGCGGGCGCTGCACCGATCCGGCGGCGGCGGGCCAAAGACCACTCACCAGCCGCAGGAAGGAGGTTTTGCCGCAGCCGCTGGGCCCCACCACCAACACCCGCTGGTGGGGTGCCACCTCCAGGCTGAGGTCGTGGATCAGGCGACGCCCCCCCTGGGGGGGCGCCAAATCCACATGGCTCACCAACAGCGCCTCGGAGGCGCCGTCGGCCACGGCGGCCTGCAGTGCCACAGGGCTGCCTTGGCCAATGGCCTCCACCTTGCCCTGGAAACCCTCCAGACGGCTGATGGAGGCGGAGAACGCCGCCAGCTGGTCGATGTTGTTCACGATGTAACTCACGGAGAACAACACCTGGGAGAAGGCGATGCTGGCCTGACCAAACACCCCGAAATCCACCTCTTTGGCGAAGTAGATCGGCGCGATCACCAGCCAGGGCAGGAAGCGGGAGAAGTAGTCGTAGGAGCGCTGGATCACCTGAATCAGGGCCTGCCAAACGATCAGGCGGTCGTAGTTGCGAATCGCCCCGGTCAGACGCCGCTCCGCTTCGCGGCCCTCCTGCTGTTCACCGCGGTAGAAGGCGATCGATTCGGCGTTGTCCCGGATGTGCACCAAGCCGTAGCGGAAGTCGGCCTCCAGGCGCAGCTGGTCGTAATTGAGGGCCACCAGCTTGCGGCTGGCAAACACGATCAGGGCTGTGCCCCCCACGGAGTAAGCCAACAGCCACAGGGCCAGCTTGGAGCTGATGGTCCACAGCACCACAATGAAACTGAGGAACGTGAGCAGCGCCGCCACCACCTCAACGCTCACGCTCAGGCTGGTGCTGGTGAAACTGGCGGTGTCCTGGGAAATCCGCTGGTCGGGGTTGTCGATTTCCTCGGCGCTCTCATCGTTGGGATTGAGAACGTAATAGGCGCGATTGTCGAGGTAGCGGTTGAGCAATCGGCCGCTCAACCAAGCCCGCCACAGCAGGCCCAGCTTGGGAATCAGATAGCTCTGGAGGGCGCGGATCGGCAGCGCCAGCACCAGGCAGAAGGCATAGATCGCCACCACCTGCCAAAACTCATCCGCCTGGTAGGCCACCAGGGTGTTGTCAACGTTGCGGGCGATGTAGCTGATGCCCACGTTGATGCCGTTGATCACCAGGATCAGCAGGGTGATCACCCCCATCAGCACCCAGGGCAACCAACGCCCCTGGCGCAGCTTGCTGCGCAGGGCCACGAAACAGCCGAGGCCCAGGGCAAACAGCACCATCACCACGGCCCCCACCGGGCTGCCCCAGATGGCCGCCACCTGTTGGGGCACACCCGGCAGGAAGCGCGCCTGCAGCTCGGGCACCAGCGATCCACTCAGGGCCACCACCCCCGTGAGCAGCAGCAGGGTGCTGCCCACTACCACCACCAGCAGGGCCAGGATCAGCAGCAGAAACTGCCAGCCGCTGGTCTCCTCAATCGGCAGGAAATAGGGCTGCGCCAGCCGCCTCAACTTGCCGAGCTGACTCCGGAAGGCCTGGAGGGGATTCATGGCGGCGTTCAGATGCCGTCATTGTGGCCGTTTAGCCGGGGGGCCAGGCCAGGGGGCGACCGCCGATCACATGCACGTGCAGGTGGAACACCGTCTGCCCGGCCTCGGCACCACTGTTGATCACCGTGCGAAAGGCCGTTAGGCCCTGTTGCCGCGCCACCTGGGCCGCCACCAGCAGCAGGTGCCCCAAGAGCTCCGCATCATGGGGTTGGGCCTCCGCCAGGTTCACCAGCCGCCGGCGGGGAATCACCAGGATGTGCACCGGCGCCTGGGGTGCCACATCCCGGAAGGCCAAACAGCGCGCATCGGCGTGCACCGGATCGCACGGGATCTCACCCCGCAGGATGCGGCCAAAGATCGTGTCGTTGGCGGCCAGATCACTGGCGAGATCAGGGGGCTCAGCCATCGCTGCGGGCGCTGGGAACACCGGCGCAGGCGGCG
>CAWUND010000262.1:0-2209 GCA_963923815.1 uncultured bacterium | reverse complement strand
CTGACTGCCCCAGCGCCGTTGGCTGAGCAGCCACCAGCTGCCGGTGAGCACGGCGGTGAGGCTCAGGTCGATCAGGTAATCGGTGCGCTGGTTGAGCAGGGCGGGCGCCGCTGCGGCAAACAGGGCACTCCAGAGGCCGGCGCTGCGGCTGTGCAGTTGCCGCCCCAGGCCGTAGCAGCTCAGCAGCAGCGGGCCGTTGAACAGGCCATTGGCGGCCATGGCACTGCGGAAGCCTGGGCCCAAGAGCTCCAACACCGGCGCGGCCACGGCGTAGCTCAGGGGGCCGCGGTAGCTGGGGGCCTGGGCCCACAGCTGTTGCCACCAGCCGCCACTCCAGGGCTCCGGGCTGCGCAGCACCTGCCAGATGCCCAGGGCTCGGCTGAGGTGGTCCCCCTGGTCCCAGCTGGGGGGCGCCTGGTGCTGGCGGATCCAAAGCCCATCAAGGGCCAGGCAGGCCACCATCAGGCCCAGCAGCACCAGCCCATCGCGCCGGTTCAGGGCACGGGCGGAGGGTTGCGGCGCACGAGGGTCCATGGGGCCAGATCATCGCCCGCCGCCACGGTGCTCAGCGCAGGGCTCGGCGCGGGCGGCAGTTGCTCCCGCTGGATCCAGGCCCATTGCCCGGCCGGCAGCTGATCGAGGCCATCCAGGCGGGGCCCCAAGTGGGGGCTGCCCAGGGCCACCAGGATCAGCTGGCTGTGGGCATCGCCGCTGAGGGGTTCCGGGGCGATCACGGCCACGGGGCCCTGCCCCAGGGCGGCCTGGAGGGCGGGGGCCTGCAGGGCCATGCGCTGCAGGGGGCTGCGGTCGGTGAACAGGCCCGCCTGCACCAGCAGCACCAGGGCCAGCCAGGGCCCCAGCAGCAGCGCCGCCAGGCTGCGCGCCGGGCTGCGCTGCAGCGGCAGCAGCCCCCAGCTCAGCCCCACCGCCAGGGCGGCGGCGGCCAGCACCCAGCTGGGAAGTGGGGGCACCGAGAGCTGCAGCGGCATGTTGGGCCACAGCAGCGTGAGCCCTGCCGCCAGCAGCAGGCCCCCCAGGCCCGCGATCCCCCAGGCCAGCCAGCGGGGCCGCGCGCCGCCGGGCGCGGCGAAGCGCCGCAGGGCTGCTGCTGCCCAGAGGGCCAGGAAGGGGGTGAGCTGCAGGCCGTAGTAGGGCGTTTTGGTGCGGAAGGCGCTGAGCAGCGCCAGCAGCAGCAGCGGACCCACCACCAACACCAGCCGCTGCTCACCGCGCCAGCGGCGCCAGCCCCAGGCCAGGCCCGCCAGGGCCGCCAGGCTCCAGGGGGCGGCATTGGCGGGAATGTTCCACAGGTAATAGAGGGGGCCGGCGCTGTAGGTGTCGCTGCTGGAGAGAAACAGCAGCTTCTCCACCAGGCCCCCCACCACGTTGGGGCCGTAGAGCCGCAGGCTCGCCCCCAGCCACAGGGCCACCGGCAGCCAGCCCAGGGCCAGCCCGGCCCAGAACCGCCCATCGCGCAGCAGGGGCCGCCGCTTGAGCAGCAGCAGGGGCAGTTGGGCGGCGGCGGGCAGGGCCACCATGAAGCCCTTCACCAGAAAGGCAGGCCCCATCCACAGGCCCGCCAGCAGGGGCCAGAGGGCCTCGGCTCCGGGGGTGGCCCGCAGCAGGGCCCACAGCCCCAACAGCTCGAGGGCCAGCAGGGGCATGTCTTGGCTGGCCTGGTGGGCGTAGTTGAGCCACAGGGGGGTGAGGGCCAGCACCAGGGCGCTGAGCCAGCCCTGGCCGGGCCCCAGCAGTTGGCGCCCCAGCTGGGCGGTGAGCCAGAGGCAGGCGCCGGCGGCCAGCAGCGAGGGCAGGTGGGCGGCCCAGCCGCTGGGCCCCAGCAGCTGCTGGCTGGCGGCGATCAGCCATGGCGCGCCGATGGTGCGGTCGTAGAGGGGCTGCCCCCACCACAGCGGCGCCAGCCAATGGCCGCTGAGCTCGATCCAGCGGGCCTGGAGCATGTAATAGCCCTCGTCGTGGGCCAGGGGGCTGCGGGGGGCGGCGCTGAGCAGCAGCCCCGCCAGGGCCAGCGCGGCGGCTGCGGAACCCGTGTAGCGACGGCTACGTGTCATTGCGGTTTGTGGCACACGGGGCCTTTCTCGGCGGAAACCCTGCCCTGATCATCAGAGGTGACGCATTGCGTCCATTTCCTCTTTTTGGTGTGAGGACCATGAAACTGTTCCAGAAGCTTCTTCTGGCGCCTGCTGCC
>CAWUND010000261.1:0-2227 GCA_963923815.1 uncultured bacterium | reverse complement strand
TGCATCTCCTTGGCGATGTTGGGGCTGGAGAAATCCACCACCACCGGCGCCGCGGCCTCCACCGGCGGCACCCCCAGCCGTGGATCCCCGAGCCGCGCCTGCACCTCAGCCGCCAACTGCTCCGGGCGCAGGGTGAGGTTGATGAACCCGGGCCCCGCGATCTGGGGCTCCAGGCAGAGCGCTGTGAAGGTGGGGTCGGCCTGCAGCTGCTCCACGATCGCCGCCGCAATGGCCCGCGGCGCCTGCCCGAGGGGTTTGGCCAGGGGCAAGGCCCCGTTGGCCTGGAAATCCCCGAATTCCGGCTTGCTGGCAGGGGCCAGCTGGGGATCCAGGGGTTGGCCCGCCGCCTGAGCCGCCTGGGCCGCCTGCGGGAAGGCCCGCTCCATCGCCGACCGCAGCTGGGATTCGAGGGTCTGGGCGATCCGCAGCATGGGGTCCGATCGCCGCCAAGGCGGCCTGAACTGTTTCCGATCATCCCCCCCAGCCGGGGGGCCAGCTCAGGCTTCGAAGCGCATGCTCAGGTCGAGCCAAGGGCTGCGGGTCACCGGCGCGCTGGTGGAGATCAGGTCGATGCCGGTGGCGGCGTAGGCCCGCAGCTGCTGGGGCTGCACCCCGGAGGCCTCCAGCACCACCGGCGCGCCGGCGGCACGGGCGGCGGCGCGCAGCTGGGGCACCAGCTCCTGGAGAGCCTCGGGGCTGAACTCATCCAGCAGCACCCCATCGGCACCGGCGGCCACCGCCGCCAGGGCCTCCGCGGCGGTTTCCGCCTCCACGATCACCCGGGCCGGCCAGGGGGCCTGGGCCCGCACCGCCGCCACCGCAGGCCCCACGCCACCGCTCCAGGCCAGGTGGTTCTCCTTGAGCATGGCCGCGTCATCGAGGCCTAGGCGGTGGTTGAGGCCGCCGCCGCAGCGCACGGCGTACTTCTCGAGCTGGCGCAGGCCGGGGGTGGTCTTGCGGGTGTCGGCCAGGCGCACCGCCGTGCCCTCCAGCTGGTGCACCAAGGCCGCGGTGGCGGTCGCCACCCCGGAGAGGCGCATGGCCAGGTTGAGGGCGGTGCGCTCCACCGCCACCAGGGCGGTGGCGGCCCCCTCCAGCTCCAGCAGCCGCTGTCCCGGCTGCACCGGCTGCCCTTCGGCCACCAACACGCTGACGCGGGCGGCGGGATCGAGCCCCTGCAGCAGGGGCTCCAGCAGCACCCCGCCGCAGAACACCCCCGCCCCCTTGGCGAGCCAATGGGCCCGCCCTGGCCGCTGGGTCAGGGCCGGGGCGCTGAGGTCGCCGCGGCCGATGTCCTCCTGCAGCCAGGCCTGCAGCTGGGCGCGCAACTGGGGGGTGATCTGCAGCTCTGCCATCGGGCCAGTCTGCAGCGGCTATTTGCCGATGCAGAAGCGGGAGAAGACGCGATCCAGCACCGCCTCGCTCACCTCCTCGCCGGTGATCTCGCCGAGGCTGCGCACGGCGGCCCGCAGGTCGATGGTCCAGAAATCCCACGGCAACTGCTGCCGTGACGCCTGCAGGCTCCCCTCCAGGCTGGCGACAGCCGCAGCGGCCAGATCCTGCTGGCGGCGGTTCAGCGCCACCTGCAGCCCCTGCACATCACCGTGGCCGCAGCGCTCCAGCAGCGCCGCCACCAACGGCTCCTCACCGCAGCCACTGAGGGCACTGATGCACACCTCCGCCTGGGGGGCGGGTGCCGCCGCCGGTGCCAGCTGGTCGACCTTGTTGCCCACCACCAACAGCGGCACCCCCTCGGGCACCACCTCCCGCAGCTGTTGATCCTCCGGCCGCCAGCCCGCCGTGAGGTCGAACAACAACAGCACCGCATCGGCGGACTGCAACGCCGCATGGCTGCGGGCAATGCCCAGCTGCTCCACCCGGTCGTCGGTGGGGCGGATGCCGGCCGTATCCAGCAGGGTGAGGGGCACCCCCTGCAGCACCAGCTCGCTCTCCACCAGGTCGCGGGTGGTGCCGGGTAGGTCGGTCACGATGGCCCGTTCAGCGCAGCTGAGCCGATTGAGCAGGCTGCTTTTGCCCACGTTGGGGCGCCCCACAATCGCCACCCGCAGGCCATCGCGCAGCACCTGGCCGCGCTCACCATCCCGCAGCAGCAGCTGCAGCTCCGCCTGCACCGCCGCCAGGGCCGTGGCCACGGCGGAGCCATCCAGGGGTGGCAGGTCGTCTTCAAAATCCACCCGCGCCTCGAGCTCCGCCAGTTGATCCAGCA
>CAWUND010000260.1:0-2235 GCA_963923815.1 uncultured bacterium | reverse complement strand
CCGCCGAGGCTGAGCACCGTGTCGCGGAAGCGGCGGCCGGTGTCGCGGATCTGCTGCTCGTTGTCGAGCCCCACCTCCTCGAAGGCGCCGAAGGCATCGGCGCTGAGCACCTCGGCCCACTTGTAGGAGTAGTAGCCGGCGGCATAGCCCCCCGCGAAGATGTGGCCGAAGGAGCAGAGGAAGGCGTCTTCGTCGATCGGGGCCAGCACGGTGGTGCTGGCGGCGATCTGGCGGCGCAACTGCTCCGGGGTGTGGCCGCAGCCGGGGTGCCACTGGCTGTGCAGCTTGAGATCCACCAGGGCGAAGTGCACCTGGCGCAGGGTGGCGGCGCCGCCCATGAAGGTGCGGGCGGCGTGGAGCTTGGTGAATTCCGCCTCCGGCAGGGGTTCGCCCGTTTGCCAGTGGCGGGCCATGCCCAGCAGGGTGGCGCGGTCGTAGCACCAGTTCTCCATGAACTGGCTGGGCAGCTCCACCGCATCCCACTCCACGCCGTTGATGCCGGCGGCCTGGGGGCGCTCCACGGTGGTGAGCATGTGCTGCAGGCCGTGGCCGAACTCGTGGAAGAGGGTTTCCACCTCCTCGAAGGTCATCAGGCTGGGGGTGTCGCCCACCGGCGGGCTCTGGTTGCAGATCAGGTAGGCCACCGGCAGCACCGGGGTGCCATCGGGTCGGCGGGAGCGCACCAGGCACTCATCCATCCAGGCGCCGCCGCGCTTGCTGCCGGGGCGGCTGTAGGGATCCAGATAGAAGGCGGCGATGGCTTCTCCCGTGGCCTCCTGGATGCGGAAGTAGCGCACGTCGGGGTGCCACACCGGCGCCTCGCCATCGGCCGCTTCGATGCGGATGCCGAACAGGCGGTTGCAGAGGGCGAACAGGCCCTCGAGCACCCGCGGCAGGGGGAAGTAGGGGCGCAGGGCCTCGCTGTCGAGCTCGAAGCTCTCCTGGCGCAGCACCTCGGCCCAGAAGGTCACATCCCAGGGTTGGAGGTCGCTGGCTTCGGGGGCGCCGTGGCGCTGGGCGCAATCCCGCAGGGCCTGCAGCTCCTGCTGGGCCACGGGGTGGGCGGCGGCCCGGAGCTCCTCCAGCAGGGCCTCCACGGCCGCTTCGGAGTCGGCCATCTTGGCGGCCAGGCTCACCTCGGCCCAGTTGGCATAGCCCAGGCGGCGGGCCTGCTCGCCCCTCAGGCTGAGGATGCGCTCGATCAGGGGCCAGTTGTTGCGCCCGCTGTCGTCTTGGCCGGAGGCGCGGCTCACGTGGGCCTTGTACACCCGCTCCCGCAGGTCGCGGCGGCGGCTGTATTTCATGAACGGGGCGTAGCGGGGCATGTCGAGCCCCAGCAGCCAGGGGCCCGCGGTGCCGCTGGCGTCGTCGTCGCCGGCGGCACGGGCCGCCTGGGCCAGCTGCTCCAGCAGGCTCGCCGGTAGCCCCTCCACCTCCGCCGCCTCGGTGAGCCGCAGGGTCCAGCCGTTGGTGGCGTCGAGCACCTGGTTGCCGAAGCGGGTGGAGAGCTCCGCCAGCTCCTGGCTGGCGGCGTTGAAGGCCTCCTGCTCGGCGCCCCTCAGGCCCACCCCCCGCAGCTGCATGTCCCGCAGTTCCGCCGCCAGGATGCGCCGCTGGGCCCCATCGAGGGGGGCATCGCCCGAGTCGGCCTGGGCCTGGAGCCGCTCGAGGGCCCGGTAGATCACCTGGCTCTGGCCGGCGCGGTTGCCGAAGGCCACCACGGCCCCCTGCTGGGCGGCATGGGCCTCCCGCAGCTCGGGGCTGTTGCACACGCCGTTGAGGTGGCTCACCACGCCCCAGCTCCAGCGCAGCCGCTCCCCAAGCCGCTGCAGGGGATCCATCAGGTCGCCCCAGCCCAGGGGCGCCTCGCCCGCCAGCTGCTGCTCAAGCCGCTGCTCCAGCTGCCCGAGCTCCGCCTCCAGCTCCTGGATCAGGCTGGGGATGTGGGCGCTGACGGCCTCCGGGGTGATCGCTTCGTAGCGGGGCAGCCCCTCACCGCGCAGGATGTCCGGAACGCTGGCGACCATGGCGGTGTGGGGGGCTCAAAGCGCCATTCCAACCGACGCGGCCCCCCGGCCGCTGCTCAGCCGAGGGCGGGAAGCCGAAGCGCCACCACGGTGTGCTGGGCCAGGCCCGTGGCCAGGGCGGTGGTGGAGGCTTCGTAGAGGTCGATGGCGATGCGGGGCCAGAAGCCGATCACCAGGGTGGGCACCAGCAGGGTGAGGCCGATCAGCA
>CAWUND010000259.1:0-2239 GCA_963923815.1 uncultured bacterium | reverse complement strand
GGCGGCAGCACCGACACCACCAACACCCGAGCCCACACCGGAGCCCGCCCCAGCCGCCGCCGGCGAGCCCACCAACCTGCCCGAGCTGTGGCAGCAGATCCTGGCGGGACTGGAGCTGCCCTCCACCCGCATGCTGCTCTCCCAGCAGGCCCAGCTGGTGCGCCTGGATCAGCAGCGGGCGGTGGTGCAGGTGGCGGGCAACTGGATGGCCATGGTGCAGGGGCGCCAGGCGCTGCTGGAGCAGGCGATCGCCTCGGCCCTTGGCAGTCCCAGGCAGCTGGTGCTGGAGGCCGGCGGCAACCCGCCACCCCTGACGCAACCCACAACACCTCGCGTGGCGGCACCGGCACCCCAAGCCCCCCTCGCGCCGGAGCCCAGCCCAGCACCCACACCCGATCCCAAGCCAGCCGCCGCCCCGCCAGAGCCCGCCACGCCGGCAGATCCCGCCCCAGAGCCAGCCCCGCGGGCCCAGCCCAGCCAACTGGACGATCAGGCCAAGCGCCTGGCGGACTTCTTCAACGGCGAGGTGGTGGCCCTGGACGGCCCGATCACAGAGCTGGAGGCCAGCTGAGGCCAGCTCCGCTCAGAGCACCTGGGTGCTGAGGTCGGGGTCCTCTGCCACCAGCTCCGGGGAGGCGTGGTCCTGGCCGGCATGCTGGGTCTTGGCCCACACCAGGCGCTTGGGCAGCAACGCCATGCGCAGGCTCGTGTAGGGGATCACCACAAACCAGTGGCCCAGGTAGGCGATGCCGAGCGCGAGGTTGAACGGATGCATGGCGGGCAGGGCCGGCCCCTCATTGCGGCGACGGCAACCCACCAAGATGGCGCCGCCCGACAGGCCAAAGGCCACGAACGACAGGGGCCACATCACCGGAGCGGTGCGGGTCAGCACGGCGGTGAGCAGATCGGCCACCGCCATCACCGGCAGGGCGTACTGCAGCAGAAAGAAGCTGAGCAGGTCGAGCTTCACGCCAGGGCCCAGCTGCGTGAGCTGCCCCCAGTAATCGAAAAAGCGCTGCAGGCCCCCCTCCGCCCAACGCTGGCGCTGACGCCACAGCGCCACCAGGGAGGTGACCGCCTCCTCCTGCACGGGGGGATTCCACAGCACCGCCACGGGCTGACCGGTCACCAGCAGGCGGAAACTCAAATCGAGGTCGTCGGTGACCGTGGCCTCGTTGAAGCCCTCACAACCCAACACCGCCTGGCGCTGCAGCAACTGGCCGTTGCCCCGCAGCTCCACCACACCGCCACTGCGCAGGCGACCCTGCTGGATCACCGCATCGAGGGCCATCTCCATGGCCTGGGCTCGGGTGAGCAGGTTGTGGTCGGCCTCGATCACCGCCTTGCGCAACTGCACCGCCGACCAACCGCCCTGTTCCGCAAACGCCACCAAGCGCTGCAGCAGATCCGGCTGCAACTGGGCATCGGCATCGAGCACCAGCAACCAGCGGCCCTGCAGTTGCGGCAACACCGCATTCAGGGCTCCGGATTTGCCGCCGCCGGCATCGCGGTTGCGACGCAACACCTGCAGCTGGGGCACGCTGCGTTGGCACGCCTCCAGCACAGCTGCCGTGCCGTCCTCACTGCCGTCATCCACCACCCAGAAGCGCAGCTGCTCGGGGGGGTAATGCAGAGCCGCCAACCGCTCCACCAGCCGGCCGATCACCGCCTCCTCATCCCGTGCGGCCACCACCAGGTCCACCGCCGGCCACCCACCCTCGGGAACGGCCAACTCCCCCGCCTCTCCGGAGGAGGGGTCAGGGCCCGCCAGCAGCGGCAGAAACACCGTGCGCAGGGCATAGACCCCCAGCAGCACCGTCAACGCAATGGCGGGCCACAACTGCTGATGGGGCAGCAGGCCGTGGGGGGCCGCCCCGGCGGCACAACAGCCAACAACAAACAGGGCGGCCTGGGGACGGCGAGCTCCTGGGGCTGTGCCGCCAACGGCCATGGGCTCCGGTTCGATGCGGCTTCGATGCGGCAACTTTAAAGGCCGCCGCTGGGCTGCCCCTGCAGCTGCTGCACCGGCAGCAGGGCCGTACCGGGGTAGTAGTGATTCAGGATCCGCTGCAGGCTCCAGCCCCGGCCGGCCAGATCAATCGCCCCGGCCTGGGACAAACCGGCCCCGTGGCCGAAGCCACCGCCCTCGAACCACCAGGCCCCGGCGCCGGCGGGTTGCAGCACAAACAGGGTGCTGGGCAGCTGCCTCAAGCGGCGACGAATGGCGTCACGCACCAGC
>CAWUND010000258.1:0-2241 GCA_963923815.1 uncultured bacterium | reverse complement strand
TCTGCCTCTGCGTCGGCATCTGCCGCCGCAGAGGCTGCCCTGGCCCAGCGCTGAGCCAGGGCTGATCGCTTGCCTTAGCTGGCTGCCGGCAGGGGCAGGGCTTCAGTGTCGCCCGCCGTTGTGGCGCCAGCGGCCGCCAGGCGGGCTGCCGCTGCGGCCACCGGCTTGAGGGAGTCGGTGGTTTCGCTGAGCTTCTGGCGCACCTGGGCTTCGATGCGCTCTTTTTGCTCCGGGTTCTGCTCCAGCCAGGTGATGGTGTTGTCGCGGCCTTGGCCGATGTTGTCGCCCTCGTAGCTGTACCAGGCGCCTTTGCGCACCACCACGCCGTTCTCTTCGGCCAGATCCAGCAGGCAGCCCAGGGTGCTGATGCCGCGGCCGAACAGGATGTCGAATTCAGCGATGCGGAAGGGCGGCGCCACTTTGTTTTTGGCCACCTTCACCTTGGCGCGGATGCCGTATTCCTCCGTGCCGCGCTTGAGGGTTTGGATGCGTCGAATGTCGAGCCGCACCGACGCATAGAACTTCAGCGCGTTGCCACCGGTGGTGGTTTCCGGGTTGCCGTAGGTGACGCCGATCTTCAGGCGCAGCTGGTTGAGGAAGATCACCGTGCAGCCCGATTTGCCGATGTTGCCGGTGATCTTGCGCATCGCCTGGCTCATCAGGCGGGCCTGGCTGCCCACCGCCAGATCACCCATCTCCCCTTCGATCTCGGCGCGCGGGGTCAGGGCCGCCACGGAGTCGACCACCACGATGTCCACGGCGGCGGAGCGCACCAGCTGGTCGACGATCTCCAGGGCCATTTCGCCGGTGTCCGGCTGGGACACCAGCAGGTTTTCAATGTCGACCCCCAGGGCCGCGGCGTACACCGGGTCGAGGGCGTGTTCCGCATCCACGAAGGCGGCCACCCCGCCGCGGCGTTGCACCTCAGCAATGGCGTGCAGGGTGAGGGTGGTTTTGCCGGAGCTCTCCGGGCCGTAGATCTCCACCACACGACCCTTCGGATAGCCGCCGCCGAGGGCTAAATCGAGGGTGAGGGCGCCGGTGGGGCTGGTTTCCACCCGCATGCGGGAGGCGTCCCCCAGGCGCATGATCGAGCCCTTGCCGAAGTTGCGCTCGATTTGGTTGAGCACCAGGCCCAGGGCTTTGTCGCGCTCTTGGTTGCCGGCGGCGCTGGTGGCTGTGCTGGCGCCGGTGCTGCGGCTGGTCCGGGTGTCGGTGGTTTTGTCGTCGGCAGGCATGTCTGCGATGGCTGAGGAATGGAGGCTGGTGAAGCAGGCCGCTTTGGGATCAGGGCGCGGACAGACCGGTGAACCCGGAGCCATCCTCGGCGACCTTCCACAAAGAAGTGCCCCCGCAGGCGCCAGGTGTTCCGCCGGAACCACCCGGCTGTAGTACAGGCGTACCCTAGCGGCTCAGGGCCAGTCCGCCAAGGGTTGGGCGAATCGGCTCAGCTCCAGCAGGCTGATGCCCGGTGGCAGGGCTTCGGTGTCGCGCGGCCCCAGGTAGCCCCACGCCACCAGAAAGCAGCGCACCTCCTCAAGGCCGCTGGTCTGGCGCACCGTCTCCAGGGTGGGCCGGCGGTCCTCCACAAACCAGAGGGGGTTGGGACGGTCGGCCGCCAACCGCAGCAGCACCTCCGGTTTGCTGCCCTGTTCGTGGCCATACACCGCCTGGGGTGTGAGTCCGTAGGCCTCCAGCAGTTGGCGGGCGAAGGCGCCCCCTTTGGTGGTGAGCACCAGCCAGTCGCTGCCTTCCGAGGCCAGGGCGGTGAGCCGCTTGATCACCCCCGGATAGGGCCGATGCAGGGCCAGCCAGGCTTGGGGGTCGTGCTGGATCGCCTCGCTGCGCAGCTGCTCGAGGCACGCTTGAAGCCGCTGGGGCTCTATCCCCCAGCGCCGCAGGGCCCCCTGGGTGTGGCCGGCGTAATCGCTCAGGTAGGCCTGGAGATCGAGGTCGGGGCGCGACAGCTCCAGGGCCGCCAGCACCATCTCCCAGCCCTTGTGGATCAGGGGCCGCAGCAGCCGGAAGCCCGCCGGAGCGTCGCTGGCCAGCTGGCACTGCGGCCGCAGCGTGAGTGCCGCGGCGCGGGCGCTCCACCAGTACTCGGCCATGCCGTCCACCAGCACGCCGTCGAAGTCGAACACCAGCAGAGGCGCTGCCATGCCGACTCGGGCGGAGGGGGTGGAAAAACTGGGCCGCTAGGATTCGAACCTAGGAATGGCGGGACCAAAACCCGCTGCC
>CAWUND010000257.1:0-2264 GCA_963923815.1 uncultured bacterium | reverse complement strand
GCTGACCAGATCACACTGGAGCAAGCGATCCACTGCCTTGAAGGGGATCCCCAGGCCACCAACGCCACGCCACCCAGCAGCCCCGAACAGCAGGTGGTGGCCCAACTGGCTGACCAACTCGAGCAACAGCGGCTGCACCGCCTGCGCTCCACCAGCCTTGCGCAACTCCTGGAGCGCCGCGACGGGCTGATCCAAGCTCAGACGATGTATTTCATCTGAGTGCCGCAGCGACCCTCGGGGCTGCAAGCTTCCAGGCAGTGACCTATCGCCATGGGCCGCCTGCTCCATTACGTCCGACTGCCGCTGCTGTGCTGTGCCGTCGGCCTGGCGGCCGTGTTCGCCAGCCATGGCGGCTTCAGCCCAGCGGGGCTGCAGGCCACCTGGATCACCCTGGTGCTGCTGGCCCTGGAGATCAGCCTCTCCTTCGACAACGCCGTGGTGAACGCCCGGGTGCTGGAGCAGCTCACCCCGGGCCAGCAGCGCTTCTTCCTCAGCTGGGGCCTGGTGATCCCGGTGTTTGGCGTGCGCTTCCTGGGGCCGCTGCTGCTGGTGAGCCTGGCGGGGGGCATCGGCCTGGGGGAGGCCCTCGATGCGGCCCTGCACCACCCCGAGCACTACCACGAGCTGCTGGAGCTAGCCGAGCCGCGGATCCTGGCCTTCGGGGGGATGTTTCTGCTGATGGTGTTTCTGCGCTACTTCCTCGATGAGGCCAAAACCCTGCACTGGGTGGAGATGCTCGAGCGTCGCCTGAGCACCGCCGGCCGCGTGCCCTCCCTCGAGGTGGCCCTGGCGCTGATCATCCTGATGCTGGTGGCCGGAGCCCTGCCCCAGGGCATGCGGGGCGACGTGCTGGTGGCCGGCCTGATCGGCCTGGTGCTGCAGATCCTCAGCACCTCCCTGGCCGATTTCTTTGGGGGCGAAGAGGCGGCCGTGGGGCGCATGGCGGCCCAGAGCGGCTTCGCCTCGCTCGTATACCTGGAGCTGCTGGATGCCTCCTTCAGCCTTGATGGCACCATCGGCGCCTTCGCCATCACCACCGACCTGGGCCTGATCCTCACGGGCCTGGGCCTGGGGGCCCTGTTCATCCGCTCGCTCACGGTGATGCTCAGCCGCGAGAAGGCCCTCGATCAGCTGATCTACCTGGAGCACGGCGCCCACTACGCCATCGGCGCCCTGGGGCTGTTGATGCTCGGCGGGGTGGTGATCGGCCGCTGGGGCTGGCATGTGCCCGAGTGGCTCAGCGGCCTAATCGGCGTGGTGCTGTTGCTGCTGGCCCTGGGGGATTCCCTACGCCATCAGCGCCATGTGGTGTAGGCCCTCGAGGCCCTGCCAGCCCAGGTAGGCCCCGAGCACCAGGGCAAACACCCCCACCAGCCACTCGGCCCGGTGCACCAGCCAATCGTTGAGGGCGGTGAGCGGGGCCCGCAGCCGCTCACCGGTGCACAGCCACAGCAGCGGCGGCAGCAGCAGCAGCGAGGTGGTGATCGCCACGAACACCAGGCCCACCTCCATGTCGCCCCGCAGGCTGGTGTGGTTGGTGAGCAACATGCCCCCCTCCTTCACGTAAAACACCAGGTTTTCGGGGCTCACCAGGGCGCAGCCGGCGCCAAGGCCAAGCAGCGGCAGGGCCTCCAGCTCCGGCAAACGGCCCATCAACTGCATGGCCCAGTTCTCCTCGCCGATGGCCACCGCCGGCGTGAGTTGGAACAGCCCCAGGCCCACCAGGGCCCCGGCACCGATCAGGTCGATCAGGATCTGGCCGCGGGTGCCCAGGTGCATGGCCCAGCTGAGCCGGCCCCCTACGGCCACCACCAGCCCCAGGGCACTGCCGTTGGCCAACATCCAACCGGTGAGGAATGTGAGGCACCGGCGCAGGGGCTGGGCCCCCAGCAGCAGCAACGCCACCAGGGCGATGTTGATCGGGCTGAAGGAGATCCCCAGGCCGAAGGCGATGGTCTGGGTGAGCCAGTGGAAGGGAAGCATCAGGCCGCTGGGGCGCGCGACGTTGGCCTGCAGCCTGTCAGATGGGGCCACTCAGGCGCGAGCTGGCGCCGTTGCGATTGAAAACGGAAACAGCGAACCAAGGGCCAACGACGCAGGCTGAGCAAGATGCGTGTCGCCGACCAGATGTAATTTGCACCACATCAAGGGCCTAGACAGAAGCGCAAACAGGCTCGGAAGATCTGTTGTCAATCCAACTGGACAACATCCATGGCGCTGCAACTGGGCGACACCGTGCCCGATTTCACCCAGAACTCCCAGCT
>CAWUND010000256.1:0-2266 GCA_963923815.1 uncultured bacterium | reverse complement strand
GCCGTGGGACCTGCGCAAGGTGGACCACTACGAGTGCTACGACGACTTCGACTGGGATGTGGCCTGGGAGAAGGAGGGCGACTGCTATGCCCGCTATCGCGTGCGCATCCAGGAGATGCGTGAATCCCTGAAGATCCTGCGCCAGGCCTGCCAGATGATCCCCGGCGGCCCCACCGAGACCCTGGAGGCGCGCCGCATGGCCGAGGGCAAGGGCAGCGAATTCGCCGGCTTCGATTACCAGATCGTGGCCAAGAAGGTGGCCCCCACCTTCAAGATCCCCTCCGGCGAGCTCTACACCCGCCTGGAATCGGGCAAGGGCGAAATCGGGGTGTTCATCCAGGGCAACGACGACGTGACCCCTTGGCGCTTCAAGATCCGCGCCGCCGACTTCACCAACCTGCAGATCCTGCCCCACATCCTCAAGGGGGCCAAGGTGGCCGACATCATGGCGATCCTCGGCTCGATCGACGTGATCATGGGGTCGGTGGACCGCTGACCCTGGCTGATCCCACCAGCTGGTTGCTGCTCTGCCGCACGGTGCGTTTTGGCGACACCGATGCCGCCGGTGTGGTGCACTTCGCCCGGCTGCTGAGCTGGTGCCACGAGGCCTACGAGGAGAGCCTCGAGCGCTACGGCATTGCCGCCGCGGCCATCTTCCCCGGCCAGGGCACCGACACACCTGCGGTGGCCCTGCCGATCGTGCATTGCAGCGCCGATTTCCGCCGGCCGCTGGTGTGCGGCGACCCGCTGGCCATCGCCCTGGAACCCCTGCGGATCGACCCGGGCTGCTTTGAGCTGCGCTACCGCTTCCGCAGCGGCGATGAACCGGTGGCCGAAGGGCTCACCCGCCACCTGGCCATCGACAGCCGCAGCCGCCAGCGCTGCAACCTGCCGGAGCCAATCCAACGCTGGCTGGAGGCCTCGGCCCTGCGGGGCGGCATCCAGCCCCTCTAGGCCTGCAGCCAGGCCCGCCAGCGCTGGCGCTCCCATTTCCCGGCCGCCGTGGGCTCCAGCGGCGGGCAGTGGCGCCAATGCAGGGGCCGCTGGCTGGCTGGCAGCTGCCCGGCCAGGGCCGCCAGGGCCGCCAACAGGGCCTCCGCATCGGCGCCGGCCTGGGGGCGCACCAGGGCCACCAGCCGCTCCCCCCAGAGGGCATCGGCCTGGGGCAGCAGCAGCAGCGCCGCCAGCGGCAACTGGGCCGCCGCCGCCAGGGCCACCAGCCGCTGCTCCACCTGCTCGGGGAACACGGTTTCACCGCCGCTCTGGATGGCCCCATCCAGCCGCCCCAGCACCGTGAGCCCTGCGGCACCAAGGGCCGCCCGATCGCCGCTGCACCACCAGCCGCCCTGCTGGGGCAGCGGCACCAGGCGGCCCGCCTCCAGGGTGCCGAGGGCCAGGCTGGAGGCCTGAATCTCCAGGGCATCGCTGCCGGGCTGCAGCCGCAGCCGGGCATGGGGCAACGCCTCACCGCAGCCCGCCTCCCCCGCCAGGAAGCGCTGCGGCGGCAGGGCCGCCACCAGGGCCGCCGTTTCGGTGCTGCCGTAGCAGGGGGCCAGCCGGATGCCCCCACGGCGGCAGTGCTCCGCCACCGCCTCCGGCAGGGCGGCGCCCCCCACCCAGATCAGGGCAAACCCCCGCAGCCAGGCCACCCCCTCGGGCTGCTCCAACAGCCGCTGCAGCTGGGTGGGCACCAGCGAGAGCAGCGGTGTGGTGCCAGGGCGGGGCGGGGCCTGCCGCAGCAACTGGGCGGGCTCGCGCATCGATTGGGGTGCCAGCCAGCGCAGGGGCACCCCCCAGGCCTGGGCCCGCACCAGGGGCATCAGCCCGCTCACATGCTGCAGCGGCAGGGGGTTGAACAACTCCGTGGTGGCCGGATCGAGGCCCTGCTGACGCAGCCAGGTGGCCGTGGCCGCCGCCGCCGCCTGCAGATGGGCCAAGGGCTGCAGGCACCAATGGCGGGCCCCGAGGCTGCCGCCGCTGCCCAGCACCACCGCCGGCCCCCAGGCCGGATCCACCACCGCAGGCAGCGCCGCCTGCAGCGCCCCCTGCTCTTCGGGCACCGCGATGGCCGCCGTGGCCCCCTGCCGCCACAGGGCCAGGAGCTGCTGAGCCAGGGCGGCGCGATCCCCCGTCGCCACCAGCAGCTGCGGGGGGGCGCCGGTCATGCCACCGACTCCCACACCCGCTGCGGATCGGCCGCAAACAGCGGGCCCTGGGGCCGCCAGCCGGGGGCCAACCCGGGGGCGGTGGGGGTGGGGCCCTTGGC
>CAWUND010000255.1:0-2274 GCA_963923815.1 uncultured bacterium | reverse complement strand
GGTCACCGTGCCGCGCAGGTGGCTGAAATCGAGCCCCTCATCGATGGCCAGCACCTCCACCTGGTGGAACACCGGCGAGTGGGTGGCATCCACCGCATCGCGCCGGTACACGCGCCCCGGGGCCACGATCCGCACCGGCGGGGGGTTGTTCTCCAGGTGCCGGATTTGCACCGGCGAGGTGTGGGTGCGCAGCAGCTCGGTTTCGGAGAGGTAGAAGGTGTCCTGCATGTCCCGCGCCGGGTGATGCGGCGGGATGTTGAGGGCGGTGAAGTTGTGGTAGTCGCTCTCGATCTCGGGCCCCTCCTCCACCCGGTAGCCGAGGCCCGCAAAGATGTCCACGATCTCCTCGATCGTGCTGATCAGCGGGTGGCGGTGGCCGGCTGGGGTGTAGCGGGCCGGCAGGGTGACATCGAGGGTTTCGCGGGCAATCCGCTCCGCCATGGCGGCCCCCTTCACCGCCGTGAGCCGGGCGCTCAGCAGCCCCTGCACCTGCTCTTTGAGCACGTTGGCCCGTTGGCCCACCACGGGGCGTTCATCCCCCGGCAGCTTGCCCATGGCGCCCAGCACCGCCGAGAGCTTGCCCTTCTTGCCCAGCAGCCCCACCCGCAGCTCCTCGAGCTCCCCGGCGGAGGCGGCCGCGGCGATGGCGTCGGCGGCCTGGGCCTCGAGCTGCTCCAGCTGAGCGGTGAGCTCCTGCAGGCTGACGGTGGCGCTCAAGACGGTGTTCCGGCGATCGCAGACTCTAAGGAGGCGGCCTCTAGCCTCAGGCCACTCACAGCGCAGCCGTGCGGATCCTGATCAGCAATGACGACGGCGTCTTCGCCGACGGCATTCGCAGCCTGGCGGCTGAAGCGGTGGCCCGCGGCCACCAGGTGACCGTGGTGTGCCCGGATCAGGAGCGCTCCGCCACCGGCCACGGCCTCACCCTGCAAACCCCCCTGCGCGCCGAGCGGGCCGATGCCCTGTTTGCCGAGGGGGTCACCGCCTGGGCCTGCAGCGGCACCCCCAGCGACTGCGTCAAGTTGGCCCTGTTCGCCCTACTCGAGGACTGGCCCGACCTGGTGCTCTCGGGCATCAACCATGGCCCCAACCTCGGCACCGACACCCTGTATTCCGGCACCGTGAGCGCCGCCATGGAGGGCACGATCGAAGGGTTGCCGGCCCTGGCGGTGAGCAGCGCCGATTTCCAGTGGCGCGCCTTTGATCCCGCCGCCCGCATCGCCCTGGATGTGGCGGAGCAGATGCTGCAACGGGGCTGGCCCCAGGGGTTGCTGCTCAACCTCAACGTGCCGCCGCTGCCGGCGGAGCAGATCGGGCCCCTGCGCTGGTGCCGCAAGGCGGTGCGCCGCTACACCGACCAATTCGTGCAGCGGGTCGACCCCCGCGGCCGCACCTACTACTGGCTCGCCGGTGAGGTGGCCAACGACCTGGAGGCGGAGGTGGCCGGACCGGCCGACTGGCCCACCGATGTGGCCCATGTGGCCGCCGGTGGGGTGTCGCTGACACCGCTGCAGCCCGAACTGTTCTGGCGGGGCGACACCGCCTCCTTGCCGCAGCTGAGCCTCTAGCTGGCGCTGGGGCGGTACATGCGCTGCAGCAGCCACAGGCTGATCCACAGGCCGATCAGGTGGGCAAACAGCACCTGGGTGTTGCCCAGCACGGAGAGCATCTCGATCGAGGTGATCGGCAGGCCCACCACCCGGCCCCCCATGCCCGGTGCCCCCTGGATCTGGGCGCCGAAGAAGCCCGGCACCTGCTGGGAGGCCTGCACAAACAGGCTGCCCGCCATCGATTGGTAGCCGATCACCGCCAGGGTGACGCCCACCAGATCCGCCAGCAGGCCCCGTTTGATCAGCCGTGCGGTTTCCCCTTTGCTCGGCCGCACGGGGCTGTTGAGGGCCCGGCCGCAGCGCACGATCAGCCAGCTCTGCCACAGGCACCAAAGCAGCAGCAGGAAGGCCAGGGTGGTGAGCGAGATGCCGGGCCCCAGGCCCAGGGCGCGGGAGGAATTGGCGGCCAGGCGGCCGCCGATGTTGTTGAACAGCAGCACTCCGATCACCACCACCCCGAGGGTGAGCTGGGCCCAAAAGCGCACCCAGCCCATGCGCCGCAGGGCGGCGGAGATCAGCTGCAGGTCGAGGCGGTCGGCCATGGGGGTGGGGTGGAGCACCGGGCGTGGCCCCAAAGCTGCCATGGGAGGATGCCGCCGGCGAGGCCTGCGGCGGTTCTGTTGGCGATTCCCGGGCTGGCCCAGCTGTGATTCCCCTGCACCGC
>CAWUND010000254.1:0-2278 GCA_963923815.1 uncultured bacterium | reverse complement strand
GCCGACGACACCCCCATCAACCGCCACACCCTGATCAGCGAGCCACCGGCCGAGATCCAGGCCCACTGGCGTTGGAGCGAAGACCAGCTCCCCGCCAAGCCCGCCTTCAGCTGGAACGAGGCCCTGCTGGCCCTGCTCGACGACCCCACCATCGCCTCCAAGCGCTGGGTGTATCGCCAATACGACCACCAGGTGCAGGCCAACACGGTGCTCCCCCCCGGGGGCGGAGACGCCGCCGTGGTGCGCCTGCGGCCCCAGGCCAGCACCACCGATGCCCACCGTGGCGTGGCGGCGGTGGTGGATTGCCCCAACCGCTGGGTGGCCCTCGACCCGGAGCGCGGCGGCATGGCGGCGGTGGCGGAGGCCGCCCGCAACCTCAGCTGCGTGGGGGCCGAACCCCTGGCCGTCACCGACAACCTCAACTTCCCCTCCCCGGAAACCCCCACCGGCTACTGGCAGTTGGCCATGGCCTGCCGCGGCCTCTCCACCGCCTGCTCCGCCCTCGACACGCCCGTCACCGGCGGCAACGTGTCCCTCTACAACGAAACCCGTCTGCCCGACGGCCGCATGCAGCCCATCCACCCCACCCCGGTGGTGGGCATGGTGGGCCTCGTGCACGACCTGGCCCAGGTGCGCGGTCAGGCCTGGCGGGAGCCCGGTGATTTGATCTGGATGCTGGGGGTGCCGCTGGAGGCGGGGCAGGCTCCCGCCGATCCCCGCCTGGGCCTGGCCGGCAGCAGCTACCTGGAGCGGCTGCATGGAGCCGTCACGGGGCGTCCGCCGGAGGTTGATCTGGCGCTGGAGCGCTCGGTTCAGGGCTTCCTGCGCCAGGCGATGGCCTCCGGCCTGGTGCGCTCCGCCCACGACCTCAGCGACGGCGGCCTGGCGGTGGCCGCCGCGGAATGTTGCATGGCCTCCGGCCTGGGGGCCCACCTGGAGATCCCCGCCTCCAGCCAACGGGTGGATCGGCTGCTGTTTGCCGAGGGGGGCGCCCGCATCCTGGTGAGCGTGGCGCCGGCCCAGTCGGTGGCCTGGGAGCAGGCCCTGGAGGCCGCTGGGGTGCCCGCCCAATGCCTGGGGATGGTGGAGTCGGCCGATGCGGCCCAGCTGGTGATTCAGCAGGCTGGAGCGCCCCTGCTGGAGCTGCCGGTGGCCCAGATGGCGGAGCGTTTTGAGCAGGCGATCCCCCGGCGCATGGGCGTGGATCTGCCGCCGACCGCCTGATGCACAATGCAGACACACGCGCCAAGGTGGGCTCTGCCGTGATGGATCCGCAGCTCACCGACCACTTCGTGCTCCCAGACAGGCCCGACAAGCCCGAGGAGGCCTGCGGGGTGTTTGCGGTGCTGGCCAGCGATCAGCCGGTGGCCAACCTCACCTATTTCGGCCTCTACGCCCTGCAGCACCGGGGTCAGGAGTCGGCGGGGATCGCCGTGTTTGAGCAGGGAACCGGCCAGGCCGGCGGCCCCAAGGTGCGCATGCACAAGGACATGGGCCTGGTGAGCCAGGTGTTCGATCAGGGGGTGTTGGAGCGCCTGCCGGGTCAGCTGGCCATCGGCCACAACCGCTACTCCACCACCGGCAGCAGCAAGGCCTGCAATGCCCAACCGGTGCTGCTCAACACCCGCCTGGGTCCGTTTGCCTTTGCCCACAACGGCAACCTGGTGAATGCGTCGGAGCTGCGCCAGGCCATCGCCAGCGACATCCCCGAAGTGGAGTTCACCTCCACCACCGATTCGGAGTTGATCGCCTTTGCCATTCAGCATGCCGTGAATGAGGGGCTGGGCTGGGATGCGGCCATTCGTGCCGCCGCCGCCCGCTGCCGGGGTGCCTTCAGCCTGGTGATCGGCACCCCGGAGGGGTTGTTTGCCCTGCGGGATGGCCATGGCATTCGCCCGCTGGTGTTCGGCCACATGGGCGAGCCCAGCGCCGCCCAATGGGTGGTGAGCAGCGAAACCTGCGGGCTCGACATCATCGGCGCCAGCTTCGACGGCGACGTGGAGCCCGGCGAGATCATCCACTTCCGGCTCGGGGATCCCAACCCCCAGCGCAGCCGCTGGATCAGCGAACCCACCAAGTTGTGCGTGTTCGAAATGATCTACTTCGCCCGCCCCGACAGCCGCTTCTTCGGCGAATCGCTCTACAGCTACCGCGTGCGCATCGGCGAAGTGTTGGCCCGCGAAACCCCGGTTGAGGCCGACATCGTGATCGGCGTGCCGGATTCCGGCATCCCCGCCGCCATCGGCTACTCCCAGTGGAGCGGCATCCCCTTTGGCGA
>CAWUND010000253.1:0-2285 GCA_963923815.1 uncultured bacterium | reverse complement strand
GCCCATGGCCGGCACCCTCGCCATCGACCTGGGCAGCACCACCACCGTGGTGGCCTACCAGGGGGCCGACGGCTCTGCCCCGCAGCTGCTGGAGCTGCCGCCGCTGAGCTGCGCCGACCCCGCCGTGGTGCCCAGCCTGATCTGGCGGGCCAGCGGCGACTCCGCCATCCCACTGATCGGCCGCCAGGTGATCGATGCCGGCCTGCTGGAGCGGGGTGATGCGGGGTTGCACCGGGATTTCAAGCGCTGGATCGGCGCCGGCAGCCCGCCAAACCAACCCGAGCGGCTCAGCCCGGAGCAGTGCGGCCAACTGCTGCTGGAGCAGATCTGGCAGCGCCTACCGGCCCACCTTCAGCCGGAGCGGCTGGTGCTCACCGCCCCGATCGACAGCTACCGCGGCTACCGGCAGTGGCTGCTGGAGGCCAGCGCCGGGTTAACGGTGCCCGAGGTGGCGCTCGTGGACGAGCCCACCGCCGCCGCCATCGGCGCCGGGCTCCCCCCCGGCAGCCGCGTGCTGGTGCTCGACCTGGGGGGTGGCACCACCGACCTGTCGCTGGTGGCCCTGCAGGGGGGTGAGGGCCGGGCCGCCGTGATGGCGCAGCTGCTGCGCTTCGGCGGCCGGGAGCTCAACGACAGCCGCCAGGCCCTGCGCACCGCCACCGTGCTGGGCAAGGCGGGGCTGGCCCTCGGGGGCCGCGACATCGACCGCTGGATCGCCGAAGCGCTGCAGCCCCAGGCCCCCCTGGGCACCGACCTGCTCAGCGCCTGCGAGCGCCTCAAATGCGCGCTGAGCAGCAGCGACGCCGCCCTGGCCCTTTGGGCCCCGGCGGGCGGCGGGCAGCCCCTGGAGCTGCGGCTGCAGCGCCGCCAACTGGAGGAGCTGCTGGAGCAGCGCGGGCTGCTGCCGCTGCTCGATGAGCTGCTGGAGCAGGTGCTGGCCTCGGCCCGGGCGGCCGGGGTGGAGGCGGCCGACATCGATGCGGTGCTGCCCGTGGGCGGCAGCAGCCGCATCCCCCTGCTGCGGCGCTGGCTGCAGCAACGGCTGCCGGGGGTGCCCTTGCGGGGGGAACGGCCCGTGGAGGCCGTGGCCCTGGGGGCCCTCCGGCTCACGCCGGGGGTGGCGGTGAAGGACGTGCTCACCCGGGGGGTGTCGCTGCGCTGCTGGGATCAGCGCAGCGGCGACCACCGCTGGCATCCCCTGTTTGTGCCGGGCCAGACCTGGCCCAGCGACCAACCCCTCAGCCTGCGGCTGGCCTGCAGCCGCCCGCAGCAAACGGAGCTGGAGCTGCAGCTGGGGGAACCCAGCCCCGAGCAGCGCAGCGAGGTGGTGTACGTGGATGGGCTACCGGTGCTGCGGCGACGGCCCGCCGGCAGCGCCGCCGTGGAGGCCTGGCCGGGGCCCGCGGTGGCGCTACCGCTGCAGCCCCCCGGCCAACCCGGCGACGACCGGCTGGAGCTGCGCTTCGCCATCGATGCCGACGGCCTGCTGCAGCTGGAGGGCACCGACCTGCTCAGCCAGCAGCCGCTCACGCCCGTGGCCCTGGGGCGTGTGCGCTGAAGTGCCGGCTGGCGCTCTGCCCCCGCCACCGTGATCGCGGGCCCACGCATCCATAGAACGGTGCAGCGAGCCGCCCCCACCCCTTGGCCATCCGCCGGCACCGGCTTCCACGCTTCTGGCTGGTGCTCACGCTGGGGCTGGTGACCGCCGGGGTGGGGGGCGCCTACTGGTGGGAACAGCAACTGCCCAACCGCCTGGCCCAGGCGGCGGCCCAGGGGCGCCTTGATGCCTGCCTGCTCTACGGCGAACAATTGGCGGCCCTGCGTTGGCTCGGGGGCAAGGCCCCCCAGGCCCAGGGGCAATGCCGGCGGCTGAAGGCCGAGGAGCTCTGGCGGCAGCAACGCTGGGGAGACGCCCTGCGGCTGCAGCAGCAACTGGTGAACTCCGGCACCAGCACCGCCGCCGACCAACAGCGGCTGCTCAGCTGGCAGCGCCAGCTGGAGATCCGCGCCCTGCAGCGCTATCGCGAGGGCGATCTGCAGGGGGCCCTGGCCCTGCTCAGCAACCTCAACGCCGCCCAGAACGCCGATGGCACCAGCCTTGGCGACAGCCTGCGGGAGGACTGGAACCGCAACCGCTTCCAACAGCAACGGGCCGCCCAATTGATTCCCCAACAACGCTGGTGGGAGGCGCTCGACGCCCTCAACCGCATCGATCACCCCTGGTGGAAGACCCACACCCGTGGGCTGCGCCAGCGGGTGGAACAGGGGATCGCCAGCCTGCGGGA
>CAWUND010000252.1:0-2304 GCA_963923815.1 uncultured bacterium | reverse complement strand
AAGCAGACCCACCCCGACACCCCCTTCATCCTCTACATCTCGGGCAGCGCCGGCGTGATCGAGCGCATGGCCCGCACCGGTGTGGACATCGTGTCGCTCGACTGGACCGTGGACATGGCCGAAGGCCTGGCCCGCCTGCCGGAGCACGTGGGCGTGCAGGGCAACGTGGACCCCGGCCTGCTGTTCGGCACCCCCGAGGCCATCCGCGCCCGCATCGACGACACCGTGCGCAAGGCCCGCGGCCGCAAGCACATCCTCAACCTGGGCCACGGCATCCTGCCCGGCACCCCGGAGGAAAACGGCGCCGCCTTCTTTGAGGCCGGCAAGTCGGTGATGGAGCGCATCGGAGCGGTGGCTTGAGCCCTGAGGCCTCCCCTGGGACAGCCGCCGGGCCCGCCCGCATCCTGATCACCGGGGCCAGCGGCTGCGTTGGCCAGCACATCGCAGACCTGCTCTACCGCGAAACCGACGCCCAGCTGCTGCTGTGGCTGCGGGATCCGGAGAAGCTCACCGCCGTGCCCCGCCAGGATCCGCGCATCACCCTGCTGGTGGGCGACCTGCGCGATGCGGAGCCCCACCGGGCCCAGATCGCCTCCGCCACACGCATCATCCACACCGCCACCGCCTGGGGGGATCCGGAACGGGCCCTGCAGGTGAACGTGGTGGCCGTGAAGGCGATGCTGGCCGCCACCAACCCGGCCGTGCTGGAGCAGGTGGTGTACTTCTCCACCGCCAGCATCCTGGATCGCCACCTGCAGCTGCTGCCGGAGGCCATGGCCTACGGCACCGAATACATCCAAACCAAGGCCCAGTGCCTGGAGCAGCTGGAGAACCACCCGCTGGCGGAGCGGATCGTGGCCGTGTTCCCCACCCTGGTGTTCGGCGGCAAGGTGGACGGCAGCGGCCGCTTCCCCACCAGCTACCTCACCTCGGGCCTGCGGGACGGGGCCCGCTGGCTGTGGCTGGCGAAGTGGTTGCGCACCGACGCCTCCTTCCACTTCATCCACGCCGCCGACATCGCCCGGGTGTGCGCCCATTTGGCCACCACGCCGCAGCGGCCCAACCCCGAAGCGGGCCAGGGCAAGGTGCGCCGCCTGGTGCTGGGGCAGCCGGCCGTCACCGTGAACCAAACGGTGCGCAGCCTGGTGGGCTGGCGCCGCGGCTGGATGCCCCCCGTGGGGCTGGATCTGAGCGAATGGCTGATCGAAGGGCTGATCAAGCTGCTGCGCATTGAGGTGAACGCCTGGGATCGCTTCTCGATCCGCCAGCGCCACTTCGTGCACGAGCCCATCAGCCCGCCGGAGCGCTTCGGCATGGTGAGCCACGCCCCCACCCTGGAGGCGGTGTTCGAGGACGCCGGTCTGCCCCGCTGAACGGGCATCCGCCGGGGTGACAAATGTTGCAAACCTCTGCAGCATCAGCGTCAGAGGGCGTTATTGCCTTCTAGCTTGGCCGGGTTGCACGAGCTCCAATGCGCCGTCTTCTCTCTCTGATTGCTCTTTGCCTGGCGCTGGTGCTGGGTGCCGCCCCCAGCTTCGCTGCTGATGCCGACCACGGCGGTCAAATCTTCTCCGCCAACTGCGCGGCCTGCCACATGGGTGGCGGCAACGTGGTGAACGCCGAGCGCACCCTCAAGAAGGAAGCCCTCGAGTCGTACCTGGCCAACTACAGCGCTGGCCATGAAGAGGCCATCCAGTACCAGGTGACCAACGGCAAGAACGCCATGCCCGCCTTCGGCGGCAAGCTGAGCGCCGGCGACATCGCCGACGTGGCCGCCTACGTGGAGTCCATGAGCCAGAAGGGCTGGGCCTGATCGCCCCGCTCCGGCCGCAAGGCCCCCCAGCCGCCCCGCACGGGGCGGCTTTTTTGTTGCCAGGCCGCCGTCACGGCGTCATGGTGCCCGCAGCCGCCCTGCGTCCATGGCCGAGCCCGCTCAAGCTCCAAGAGCCACTGCGGCAGAGACTGCGGCAGTGGCGGCAGCCCGGGTGTTGGCCTTTCTGAAGGCCGCCCAGCTGCCGGCCATTGCGCCGCTGCCGGGGTCAGTCCGCCGCCCCTAGGCGACGCCGCTGCTCCAGCACCTCCAGGTAGAGGTCTTCCGGCACCTCACGGATGTCGTATTCGCTGGGCAGCACCCCATGGGCATGGCGGTGCACCACCAGCCAGCAGTTGCGCTCCGGATCGCTGGCGGTGGCATCAAAGGCGAAGGATTGCCGTGCCAGGTCTTGCACCAGCTCCTCGTGCGATTGCTCAGCCATTCGCCACACTGGGGCCGTTCCGACAGCGACATCATGGCCGCCGCGGCGG
>CAWUND010000251.1:0-2308 GCA_963923815.1 uncultured bacterium | reverse complement strand
CGGTGTGGAGGCCCGCGTGGCCGCCATCCACTACGACCCGCACCGCAACGCCCGTCTGGCGCTGCTCTTCTACGCCGACGGCGAGAAGCGCTACATCCTGGCTCCGGCCGGGGTGGCCGTGGGCTCCACCGTGGTGTCTGGCCCCGAGGCTCCGATCGAGAACGGCAATGCCCTGCCGCTCTCGGCCATCCCCCTCGGCTCCAGCGTTCACTGCGTGGAGCTCTATGCCGGCCGCGGCGGCCAGATGGTGCGCACCGCCGGCGCCAGCGCCCAGGTGATGGCGAAAGAAGGCGACTACGTCGCCCTCAAGCTGCCCTCCACCGAGGTGCGCCTGGTGCGCCGTGAGTGCTACGCCACCCTCGGCGAAGTGGGCAACTCTGAAGTGCGCAACACCAGCCTGGGCAAGGCCGGTCGTCGCCGCTGGCTGGGCCGCCGTCCCCAGGTGCGCGGCAGCGTGATGAACCCCTGCGACCACCCCCACGGTGGTGGCGAGGGCCGCGCGCCCATCGGCCGTTCCGGCCCTGTTACCCCCTGGGGTAAGCCGGCCCTGGGCCTCAAAACCCGCAAGCGGAACAAACCCAGCAATCGGTTTGTGCTCCGGAAACGTCGTCGCACCTCCAAGCGGAGCCGCGGCGGACGCGATTCGTGATCCAACTCACCGCTTTGCTGTTCGTTTAAACCGCTATGGGACGCTCACTCAAAAAAGGCCCGTTTATTGCCGACAGCCTGCTTCGCAAGGTTGAAAAGCAGAACGCCGCCGGTGACAAGTCCGTGATCAAAACCTGGTCCCGGGCTTCCACGATCCTGCCGATGATGATCGGCCACACCATTGCCGTTCACAACGGCAAGGCCCACGTGCCCGTCTACGTGACGGAGCAAATGGTGGGCCACAAGCTCGGGGAATTTGCGCCCACGCGCAACTTCCGCGGCCACATCAAGGACAAGAAAGGAGGTCGCTGAGAACATGGCCAACACCGAAACCACCGTTGCTCAGGCCCACGGCCGCTACATCCGCGGCTCCGCCTCCAAGGTCCGCCGGGTGCTCGATCAGATCCGCGGTCGCTCCTATCGCGACGCGCTGATCATGCTCGAGTTCATGCCCTACCGCTCCACCGGCCCGATCACCAAGGTGCTGCGCAGCGCGGTGGCCAACGCCGAGCACAACCTGGGGCTCGACCCCGCCTCCCTCGTGATCTGTGCCGCCAGTGCGGACATGGGTCCCGTGATGAAGCGGTTCCGCCCCCGGGCCCAGGGTCGCGCCTACGCGATTCAGAAAAAAACCTGCCACATCAGCATCGCTGTGGCTCCTGCCACCTGACCCCCGAGGACACCGACCGATGGGACACAAGATCCATCCAACCGGCCTGCGCCTGGGGATCACCCAGGAACACCGCTCCCGCTGGTTTGCCCCCAGCAAGACCTATCCGACCCTCCTCCAGGAGGACGACCGGATCCGCAAGTTCATCCACAAGAAGTACAGCGCCGCTGGCATCAGCGACGTGGTGATCGCCCGCAAGGCCGATCAGCTTGAGGTGGAACTCAAGACCGCCCGCCCCGGCGTGCTCGTTGGCCGTCAGGGCAGCGGCATCGAGGAGCTGCGCAGCGGCATCCAGAAGACCATCGGCGACACCGCCCGTCAGGTGCGCATCAACGTCGTTGAGGTCGAGCGCGTCGACGCCGACGCCTACCTGCTGGCCGAGTACATCGCCCAGCAGCTGGAGAAGCGCGTGGCCTTCCGCCGCGTCCTCCGCATGGCCATCCAGCGCGCCCAGCGCGCCGGTGTGCTGGGTCTGAAGATCCAGGTGAGCGGCCGCCTCAACGGCGCCGAGATCGCCCGCACCGAGTGGACCCGCGAGGGCCGCGTGCCGCTGCACACCCTGCGCGCCGACATCGATTACGCCACCAAGGTGGCCTCCACCACCTATGGGGTGCTGGGGATCAAGGTGTGGGTGTTCAAGGGTGAAGTGCTGCCCGGCAACCAGGAGAAGGTGCCCGTGGGTGCTGCGCCGAAGCGCCGCGCCAGCCGCCGGCCCCAACAGTTCGAAGACCGTTCGAACGAAGAGTGATCAGGAGGCCTGAACCATGCTGAGTCCAAGACGCGTCAAATTCCGTAAGCAGCAGCGCGGCCGCATGCGCGGTGTCGCCACCCGTGGCAACACCATCGCCTTCGGTGAGTTCGCCCTGCAGGCCCAGGAGTGCGGGTGGATCACCTCCCGTCAGATTGAGGCCTCCCGTCGGGCCATGACCCGCTATGTCAAGCGGGGCGGCAAGATCTGGATCCGGATCTTCCCCGACAAGCCGGTCACCA
>CAWUND010000250.1:0-2309 GCA_963923815.1 uncultured bacterium | reverse complement strand
ATCGAGGATGTCGAACCATCCCCGCTGCGGCGCGCGCCCTACAGCGATCGTCATGAGAGCGGCTTCATGAAGCGTTACACGCGCACTGTACGGGCAACCGGCCGGCCGCGGCGGGCGCCAACGGCCCGATTCGAGCCACAGGTGAGGAAATGAGTAAAAGCACCTAGCGAACCCTCCGGGCCGGGATGATTCGCCAAAGTGGGCGCTCACCGCAGCAGCCCCGCCCGTGTACGTCGTTGAGCTCTCCCTGAAGCTGAGCCCCATGCCCGTGGCGGTGCAGCGCAAGGAGCAATCCGCCGCCGAAGCGCTCTACAGCCAGGTGAAGCAGGCCATGGAGAGCGGCCAGCCGCGGCTGCTGGAGTTCCACTGCGAAAAAGAGGAGAGCAAGCGCGTCTGCCTGCTCAGCAGCGAAGTGGTGGCGGTGCAGATGTACGAGAAGTCGGCCACGGGCGGCGGCAGCAAGCGCCCCGGTTTCAGCTTCGATGACTGAGGGCCAGCCCTGCCTGCGGGTGGAGCATCTCAGCTTCCGCTGGCCCTCAGGCCAGTCCGCCCTGCATGGCTGCGACCTCACGATCCCGGCCCCCGGCCTGTGGATGCTGGTGGGGAGCAACGGCAGTGGCAAGAGCACACTGCTGCGCCTGATCGCCGGGCTGCTGGAGCCCGGCGGCGGCCGCCTGCAGACCCCCCTCAAGCCGGCGTTGGTGTTCCAAAACCCCGACCACCAGCTGCTGTTGCCGAGCTGCGGCAGCGACGTGGAACTGAGCCTGCCGCCCCAGCTCAGCCGCAGCGAACGGCTGCAGGCGGTGGAGCAGGCCCTGGAGCAGGTGGGGCTGGCGGGGTTTCGGCAACGGCCCATCCACAGCCTCAGCGGCGGCCAAAAGCAGCGGCTGGCCATCGCCGGAGCCTTGGCCTGCCGCGGCCAGCTGCTGCTGCTGGATGAACCCACGGCCCTGCTGGATGAAACGAGCCAGCGGGAGGTGCTGCAGCTGATCCACGCCCTGAGCCGCCGGCCGGAGCAGCCGATCACGGCCCTTTGGATCACCCACCGGCTGGAGGAGCTCGACTGGTGTGACGGCGCAGCCCTGATGCAGAACGGCCGCATCGGCGCCTGGCGCAGCGGCGCCAACCTGCAACAGCAACTGCGGCCCCTTGCCCACGGGAAGGGCTGAGGGGTAAGTTCTTCGGGTTCCCGTCAGGGATCCATTCCTCGGTAGCTCAGCGGTAGAGCGATCGACTGTTAATCGATTGGTCGCAGGTTCGAATCCCGCCCGGGGAGCTTTTGAGGCCCCAGCCATCCGGCTGGGGCTTTTTTATGCCCCCAAAACCCCAGGGGCCGCGCATTTGCTTCACAACAAAACAGCCGCAATGGCAACCGTTTTATCGGAAGAAATTCTGAAGATTGCCTGTTGCTTTGGCGTTGACTAAACGGGGCAAACAGGCTGCAGCACAACGGATCTGAGCCAAGAAAAGCACAGGCTGCCCCCAATGATTCGGCTGCAGAAGCTGAACAACACAGGGAGAATGCCGAAAGAAATCCTGGCTGTTCCGGCCCCACCGCAACCCCCACCGGCCACGGCCCGCTGCCACCTCACCCAGGAGCCCCCATGAAGCCCTGCATCCTGCTGATTGAAGACGACGGCGACATGCGCGAGCTGGTGGCCGGCCACCTGGAGCACAGCGGCTTCGACGTGCAGCGCGCCGAGGATGGCATCAAGGGCCAGGCCCTGGCCCTGCAGTACACCCCCGACCTGGTGCTGCTCGACCTGATGCTGCCCAAGGTGGACGGCCTCACCCTCTGCCAGCGGCTGCGGCGCGATGAGCGCACCGCCCGCATCCCGATCCTGATGCTCACCGCCCTGGGCAGCACCAAAGACAAGGTGAGCGGCTTCAACTCCGGCGCCGACGACTACCTGGCCAAGCCCTTCGACCTGGAGGAGCTGCTGGTGCGCATCAAGGCGTTGCTGCGCCGCAGCGACCGCGCCCCGCTCTCCACCAAGCACAACGAAATCCTGAGCTACAGCTCCCTGACCCTGGTGCCGGAGCGCTTTGAGGCCATCTGGTTCGACGAACCGGTGCGCCTCACCCATCTGGAATTCGAACTGCTGCACTGCCTGCTGCAGCGCCACGGCCAAACCGTGGCCCCGTCCCTGATCCTCAAGGAGGTGTGGGGCTACGAACCGGACGACGACATCGAAACCATCCGGGTGCACATCCGCCACCTGCGCACCAAGCTCGAGCCCGACCCCCGCAAGCCCCGCTTCATCAAGACGGTCTACGGCGCTGGTTACTGCCTGGAGCTGCCCAGTGGC
>CAWUND010000249.1:0-2315 GCA_963923815.1 uncultured bacterium | reverse complement strand
TGCCAGCGGCTGTTGCCCGCCACCCGGGCCACGGGCGCCGGGGCGGGGCCAATGATCAACCAGCCCTGGCGTTCCGCCAGGGGGCGGATGTGTTCCGCCAGGCTGGCGGCGGCGGTGGCGGTGCGGCTGGCGGAGGGCCCCGCCAAGCGCAGCAGGCAGGCCCGGCTGAAGGGCACCAAGCCGGCGCTGCGCCGCTGCTCCAGCTCCTCCCGCAGGAAGGCCCCGTAGCGGCCGTCCACCAGGTGGCGGATCACCCGGTGCTCGGGGCTGTAGGTCTGCACCAGCACCTCACCGGGGCGGTCGCCGCGGCCGGCGCGGCCCGCCAGTTGCAGCAGCAGTTGCAGGCTCTCCTCGGCGGAGCGCAGGTCGGGCCGGTGCAGCAGCCCATCGGCCGCGAGCACCGCCGCCAGGGTCACCTGCGGCAGGTCCATGCCCTTGGCCAGCATCTGGGTGCCCACCAGCACATCCGCCTCGCCGGCGGCGAAGCGCTCCAGCAGCATCCGGTGGCCGTCGCGGCCGCGGGTGGTGTCGCGGTCGAAGCGCAGCAGCCGCAGGCCCTCCAGCTCCTGCTCCAGGTGCTCCAGCACCTGCTGGGTGCCGGCGCCGAAGGGTTTGAAGGCGGTGGAGCCGCAGTGGCCGCAGTGGCCGCTGATCTCGGCGCGGTGGTCGCACCAGTGGCAGCGCAGCCAGGAGCGCTCCCGCTGGCGGTGCACCGTGAGCGCCACATCGCAGTGGGGGCACTGCACCACCTCACCGCAGCTGCGGCAGCTCAGGAAGCTGCTGTAGCCGCGCCGGGGCACCAGCACCACCGCCTGGTTGCCGCTGCCGGCCAGGGCCTCCAGCCGCTCCATCAGCGGGCGGCTCACCAGGCGCCGGTGCCCCTCCGCCAGCTCCTGGCGCATGTCCACCAGGTGCACCGGCGGCAGCGGCCGATCGGCGATGCGGCGCGGCAGCTGCAGCAGGGTGGCGCCGGCCGCCGGCCCCTGGCAGCCCATCCAGCTCTCCAGGCTGGGGGTGGCGCTGCCCAGCACCAGCCTGCAGCCGCTCAGCTGCGCCCGCAGCCGGGCCACGTCGCGGGCGTGGTAGCAGGGCATGGGGCTGTCCTGCTTGTAGGAGCGGTCGTGCTCCTCATCGAGCACCAGCAACCCCAGCCGCGGCACCGGCAGAAACACCGCCGAGCGGGTGCCCACCACCAGCAGCGGCGGCTGGCCGTCCGCCCCCGCCTCCAGGCAGCGGCGCCAGGTGGCGATGCGCTGCCCATCGCTGCAGCCCGAGTGGTATTCCGCCACGGCATCGCCGAAGCGGCGGCGGCAGCGCGCCAGCAGCTGGGGGATCAGGCCGATCTCCGGGGTGAGCAACAGCACCGACTGCCCCTGCTCCAGGCAGCGCGCCGCGGCCTGCAGGTACACCTCGGTTTTGCCGGCGCCGGTGACCCCCCAGAGCAGCAGTTGCTGCCCCGGGTCTGACCGCTCGATGGCCCCTAGGGCCTGGGCCTGATCGGCGTTGAGCTGTTGCGGCGCCTCCAGCGGCTGGCGGCTCGGCTCAGATCCGCGGGGGCGTAGTTCGCGGCGCAGCCGCCGCTTCTGCACCAAGCCATCGGCGACGGCGCGGCTCACCTGGGCCTCCACCAGCAGCTCCCGTTGCCAGCCGGCGCCCCCCTGCCGCTGCAGCGCCTCCAGCAGGCGCGTTTGCTGCGCGGTGGGCTGCTCCAGGGCTGGGCCATCGAGCTCCAGGGCCAGCCAGGCCTGCCGCTGCTGGCCGCTGGCCCGGCCCTGGCGTTGTTGCCCGAGCCAGCCGGGGGGGAGGGCGGCCTTGAGGGTGCGGAAGGGGGTGGTGCGGCAGTCACGGGCCACCGCTTCGATCAGGCGCTGCCAGTGCGGGTCCACCGCCGCCGGCTGCTGGAGGGCTTCGATGGCGGCGGGGGTGCGCTCCCCCAGGGCGGCGGGCCGCTGCTGCAGCAGCTCCACCACCAGGCCGCAGTGCCTGCGGCCCCGCAACGGCAGGTGCACCAGGTCGCCGCAGCCCAGCTCCAGGCCCTGGGGATTGGCATAGGTGAACACCTGCCCGTCCCGTCCCGCCTCCAGCCACACCTGCACCCAGGGGGCCGCCGCTCGTGCCGATGGGCTGGGGCTCAACCTTGCGAAGCTCACGGGCGTTTCTTAGGATGAGTCTGTTGAGCAGCCAAGTGCTGTTGTCGGAACCAGGCAAAGTTCCGTCCAGAGGGAAGATGCGAGGCCGGCCAGGCGATCCCTGAGCCCCCGATCTGTGAACACCCCTGACAGCGTTGCCCGGGCCAGTGGTCCACCGATCAGCGA
>CAWUND010000248.1:0-2320 GCA_963923815.1 uncultured bacterium | reverse complement strand
CCTCGGCAGCTGGCTGATTCAGGTGGATGCCAGCAGCTTCTAATCCGCCCCAACCTCCAGCACCTGCGCCCATGCACCGCATGACCCTTCAACGCCACCTGGCGGCGGCCCTGGCCTACGGCCTCGCCGCAGCAACGGGCTTCGCCGCCGCAACGGGGCTCCCCCAGGCCGCCCGCGCCGATGTGGGCAACAGCAGCGGCTTTGAATTCCGTTGGGACACCGACAAGGACTTCCGCAAGCTCTGGTATCACGTGTCGAATGGGCGGGCCACCAACCGCTCCGACTACTACCTGGTGCTGGGCCCCAAGGACCGCCAGACCGCCCTGCTCAAGTTGGCGATCTCGGTGCCCAAGGACTTCGACGCCGCGATCGATCCCAAGCGCATCCAGCTCTGTTACATGCTGCGGGGCGGCATCACCCGCAAAACCGAGTGCCAGGAGGTGATTCCGGCCGTGGTGGAGGTGAGCAAAAACAACAACGCCATCGAGGTCTTCCCCAACCAACCGGTGCCGGTGGGGCGTTCGATCGGGGTGCGCATCCAGCTCACCAACCCCTACAACCCGGGGATGTATCAGTTCAACGCCCTGGCCCAGGCCCCCGGCGATGTGCCGATCTCGGGCTACCTGGGCAGCTGGGTGATCGAGATCTCCCCCAACGAGTGAGCCCCGAGGGGCCCCTCAACCCGGCTGATAGGGTGGTGGATCGCCCATGACGCAGCAGCCGAGACCAGGCCATGACCAAACGCACCCTTGAAGGAACCAGCCGTAAGCGCAAGCGCGTCTCCGGTTTCCGGGTGCGCATGCGCAGCCACACCGGCCGCCGCGTGATCCGCACCCGCCGCAAGCGCGGCCGCGCCCGTCTGTCGGTCTGATCCGCAGGCCAAGGCCTGACCAACACGCCCCCCAGCCCATTCCCGCTCGCCATCCCCCATGGTGCTACCCCGGGACCAAAGGCTGCGGGGGCGTTTTGTGTTTGACCGCCTCTACCAACGGGGCCAACGGCTGCATGGCACCTGGATGACCCTGCGCTGCCTGGCGGCGGAACCGCAGCTGCTGAAACCGGACCCCCGCGACCCCCATCCCAACAGCCACCGGGTGGCCGTGGTGGTGAGCAGCAAGGTGAGCAAGCGGGCGGTGCAGCGCAACCGCCTGCGCCGCTTGCTGCATGGCCATGTGAGTGCCGTGCTGCGGCAACAGAGCCAGCCGCAGGGGCGCTGGCTGCTGATTTCCCTGAAACCCGGCTGCGAAGCCGCCGACCCCCAGGCCCTGCTGGGAGAATGTTCATCACTCCTCGCCCAGGCAGGGCTTCAGCCATGAGCGCAGCCGCACAGACCCCACCGGTGGCCCCGGGCGCCAGCATCAATGAGGAGGTGTTCTACGAGGGCGGCCCCGCCAAGGGCGACCTGATCACCAACCTCCTGTTCGGCCTCAGCCTGATCGGCATCCCGTTCGCCGTGGGGGCCCTGGTGCGGGCCCTGTGGCTGCGGTTCCGCATCACCAGCCGGCGCGTGGAGGTGAGCGGCGGTTGGTTGGGCCGCGACCGCACCCAGGTGGTGTACAGCCAAATCCGCGAGGTGCGCTCCGTGGCCCGCGGCTTCGGCTTCTGGGGCGACATGGTGCTGGTGCTCAACGACGGCATGAAGCTCGAGATGCGCGCCGTGCCCCGCTACAAGGAGGCCGAGGCGTTCATCCAGCAGCGCATGGCCGCCAGTCCCGCCGCCAAAGGGGCCGCCAAGAGCGGCTTTGGTGACAACGCGGCCGCCTGAGCCAGCCGCCTGACACACTGGCTCCACTCCCGTTCCCTTCCCCCCAACAGCGCCCGACGTGATCGGCTACATCTCCGACAACCTGCTGCTGCCGATCCTCGATTTCTTCTACGGATTGGTGCCGAGCTACGGCCTGGCGATCATTGCCCTCACGGTGGTGATCCGGCTGGCCCTGTTCCCGCTCAGCGCCGGCTCGATCCGCAACGCCCGCCGCATGCGCATCGCCCAACCGGTGATGCAAAAACGCCAGGGGGAAATCAAGGCCAAGTACGCCAGCAACCCCCAGAAACAACAGGAAGAGCTCGGCAAGTTGATGCAGGAATTCGGCAGCCCCCTGGCGGGCTGCCTGCCCCTGCTGGTGCAGATGCCGATCCTGTTCGCCCTGTTTGCCACCCTGCGGGGCTCACCGTTCGCCGATGTGCCCTACACCCTCAATTTGAAGGTGCTGCCGGCCGAGCAAATCGCCACGGTGGAACCCAAGCCGTTCAACAGCGCCAGCCACTCCATCTTTGTGACGGCCACCGAGCACGTGCCGGTGATCGCCAGCCTGGAGAA
>CAWUND010000247.1:0-2320 GCA_963923815.1 uncultured bacterium | reverse complement strand
AGGGTTCAGCAACCGCTGCGGATCACTTCCAGTTCTTGGCCACGATCTCGGCCAGGTCGACCACGCGCTGGCTGTAGCCCCACTCGTTGTCGTACCAGCAGACAATCTTCACCATGTTGCCGCCCATCACCAGGGTGAGGTCGGCGTCCACGATGGTGCTCTCATCGGTGCCGGCGTGGTCGCTCGACACCAGGGGCAGGTCGCAGTACTTGATGATCCCCTTCATGCCGTTCTCGGAGGCGGCCTTGAGCACGGCGTTCACCTCCTCGGCGGTGGTGTCACGGCCGGTTTCAAACACCATGTCGCACACCGACACGTTGGGGGTGGGCACCCGCAGGGCGATGCCGCTCAGCTTGCCCTTCACTTCGGGGTACACCAGGGCCACGGCCTTGGCGGCACCGGTGCTGGTGGGCACGATGTTCACGGCGGCGGCGCGGGCGCGGCGCAGGTCGCGGTGGGCGGCGTCGAGGATGCGCTGGTCACCCGTGTAGCTGTGGGTGGTGGTCATCGTGCCCTTCACGATGCCGAAGGCCTGGTCGATCGTTTTCACGATCGGCGCCATGCAGTTGGTGGTGCAGCTGGCGTTGCTGAGGATGTCCCAGTCTTCGTGGCGGTACTGGTCGGCGTTCACGCCCACCACGAAGGTGCCCACCTTGGCGCCCTTGCCGGGGGCCGTGAGGATCACCTTTTTGGCACCGGCCTCAAAGTGCTTGCTGGCGCCCACGTCGTCGTTGAACACGCCGGTGGACTCGATCACCAGATCGACGCCCCAGTCCTTCCAAGGGAGGTTGGCGGGGTTGCGGTCGTAGAAGGTTTTGATCGTCTTGCCGTTGATGACGATCGTGTCGGCGGTGGTGGTCACCTCTGCATTGCGCAGGGGGCCGAGCATCGAGTCGTACTTGAGCAGGTGGGCGTTGGTGTTGGTGTCACCGGAGCCGTTGATGCCCACCACCTCGATGCCGGTGTTGGCACCGCGGCTCAGCCAACAGCGCATGAAGTTGCGACCGATGCGGCCGAATCCGTTGATCGCAACCTTCAAGGTCATGGCGGAACGCAGCCGAAGCCGCTAGCAAGGGGGATTTGGCCGCCGATCATACCGAGATCGCCGGCTGTCCCCAGATGGGGACATTGGGGCCGGGGAGACAAGCCGAGGTTCTCGGCTTAGCGTCGCCGCAGGCATGGACACGCCCTTGGGTCAGCAGCTCGATCGCCACCAACCCGTGCACTTCATCGGCGTCGGTGGCATCGGCATGTCGGCCATCGCTGGGATCCTGGCGGACCGGGGCTATGCGGTGAGCGGCTCCGACCCCCGCGACAACGCCGTGCTGCAAGACCTCCGCAGCCGGGGGGTGCGGGTGTTCCGCGAGCAGAGCGCCGCCACCATCAACGCCATCCGCAGCGGCACCTCGAAGCCGCCATTGGTGGTGGTGAGCTCGGCGGTGCCGGCCCACAACCCCGAACTGGAGGAGGCCCGCCGGGCGAGCCTGCAGGTGCTGCACCGCTCCGATGTGCTGGCGGCCCTGATCGCCGAGCAACGCAGCGTGGCCGTGGCCGGCAGCCACGGCAAAACCACCACCAGCACGCTGATCGCCAGCCTGTTGCACGCCACCAACCACGACCCCACCGCCGTGATCGGCGGCGTGGTGCCCGCCTTCGGCAGCAACGGCCGCAATGGCCAAGGGGCCCTGCTGGTGGCCGAAGCCGATGAATCCGACGGCACCCTGGTGAAATTCCAGGCCTGGTTGGGGGTGATCACCAACCTGGAGCTCGACCACACCGACCACTACCCCGACCTGGCGGCCCTGATCGCCACCGTGCAGCGCTTCGGCCGTGGCTGCCAGCAGCTGCTGGCCAACCGCGACTGCCCGATCCTGCGGGAGCAATTTGAGGCCAGCCACTGGTGGTCGATTCGGGATCCAGAGGGGGTCGCCTTCGCCGCCATCCCCGAGCAACTGCACGGCGACGGCACCACCGCCACCTTCTATGAACACGGCGTGGCCCTGGGGCGCTTTCAGCTGCCCCTGCCCGGGCTGCACAACCTCAGCAACGCGGTGGCCGCCATGGCCGCCTGCCGGCTGCACGGGGTGTCCTTCGCCGAATTGCGCCGGGCGGTGGAGGGGCTCGAGGCGCCGGGCCGCCGCTTCGACTACCGCGGCACCTGGCAGGGCCGCCAGGTGGTGGACGACTACGCCCACCACCCCAGCGAAGTGGACGCCACCCTGGCCACCGCCCGTCTGATGGTGAGCAGCGGCCGCAGCACCCTGCCGGAGCCCCCCCAGCGGCTGCTGGCGATCTTCCAGCCCCACCGCTACAGCCGCAC
>CAWUND010000246.1:0-2324 GCA_963923815.1 uncultured bacterium | reverse complement strand
CTCATTGGTGGTGAGCGGCTCGGTGCTCACGATCGTCACCACGTCGTGGATGGTGGTAACGGCTGAAAAATCCACGGTGACATCGTCATCTGCCAGGGTGGCGGTGGTGAACGGTGCCCGTCGCGTGATCGTGTGCAGCCGCGTTCCGCCATACACATAGAGCCACTCCCCATTGCTGATCAGGCAGTTGAAGATGCCTTGGCTGGCCAACGCCTCCGAGTGTTCAACCAGCCAGGGGAACAGGCTGTGGCCATCGGCGGGTTCAGCAAAGCGCCGGTCGAGGGCGTTGAGCATCCAACAGAAGGCCGCTTCGCTATCGGTGTTGCCCTCGGGCTGATAGCGGCCCTCGCTGGCCAAGGCGGTTTTGATGTCGCCGTTGTGGGCGAACACCCAATCCTGGCCGTGCCAGCTGCGGTGGAAGGGATGGCAGTTTTCCAGCGCCACCACCCCCTGGGTGGCTTTGCGGATGTGGGCCAGGGACACCAGCGATTTGAGGTCGAGGTCGTAGAGCTGTTGGGCCACCGGCGAGAAGGCGGCGGGGGTCTGCTCTCGGTAGATGTGCAGGCCGCCGCCGTCGGGGTCAAAACTGGCCAGCCCCCAGCCATCCCCGTGCTGACCAGTCGCGCCACCACGTCGCGCCAACCCCCGGAAGGAAAAGCGCATGTCCGTGGGGGTGTTGGCGCTGAGGGCCAGCAGCTCACACATCAGCCGCGCCGCTGCTGGAACAACTGATCCCAGATGCCGCCATCGCCAAAGAAACGGGTGTTCACGGCTTTCCAGCCGCCAAAGGTGTCAACGCTGAACAGGGTCTTCACACTGGCGAACTGCCCCTTCACCTTGGCCCAGACCTCTTCACTCACCGGCCGGAATCCCTCTTCCGCAAAGATCTGCTGGGCTTTTTCGCTTTGCAGGTAGGCCGCCAGGGCTTCAGCGGCTTTGCGGGTGCCCTTCTTGTCCACGTTCTTGTCGACCACGGCGATCGGGCCGTCAATGCGGATGTTGAGCTCAGGCACGAGGAAGGGCTGCTTCAGTTCGCCGCTCTTGCGGGCCTGAATCGCCTCGTTTTCGTAGTTGAGCATCACATCGCCCTGGCCGCGCTTGAGGAACACATCGGAGGCCTCACGGGCATCCCGCGGCAGGCTCTCGACATTTCCGTAGACCTGAGCGAGGAACGCTTTGGCTTGCGCCTCAGTGCCGCCGGTTTCGGTGACCGACCCCCACAGCGCCAGCAGATTCCAGCGGGCCCCGCCGGAGGTCTTGGGGTTGGCCGTCACCACCTTCACACCGGGCTTGGCGAGATCCTTCCAGCCCTTGATGCCCTTGGGGTTGCCGGTGCGGGGAATCAACGCGACCACCGAATGGGTCACCGTGGAGTTGTACGGCAGCTCCTGCTGCCAGCCGGGTTGGATCAGGCCAGCCTTCTCGATCTTGAGCACGTCGCCCCCGAGGGCCAGGCCCACCACATCGGCTTCCAGACCGTCAATCACGGCACGTGTTTGGGAGCCTGAGCCGCCATAGCTGGTTGTCACCTTGATCGTCTGGCCGGTCTTGGCTTTCCAGTCCGCTTCAAAGGCCGGAAGGATGCGGTCGTAGGCGGCCTTGGTCACGGCGTAGCTCACCAGCAGCACGTTCTGGGGCGCACCCGTCGAATTCTCCGCTTGGCCGGTGGTCTTTGTGGAAGAGCACCCTGGCAGCACGGCCAGGGCCATCACTAGTGCAGTTCCAGCAATCGCTTTGACCTGACCACGCCCGCTTAGGTCTTTAACCACGGTAAATCGATAGACAACTAGGGGGAACTCTAGGTGACTGGAGGGATGCCGCAAAAAAGCCCCGGTTGCGCCGGGGCTCTAGGGGACCGTGCGATCGCGGAGCGGGCCTTAGCGGGTCTTGCGGAAGATCTGATCCCAGGTGCCGCCCTTGCCGAAGAACTTCTTGTCCACGGCGCCCCAACCGCCGAGGTCACCCACCTTGAAGAACTTCACGCCGCTGTAGAACTTGCTGCTGGCGTAGGCCTTCAGGGCCGGAATCACCGGGCGCAGGCCGTTGTCGGCGTAGGCGCGCTGGGCGGCCGGCGTCCACAGGAAGCGGGCGAAGGCCTCGGCCACCTTGCGGGTGCCCTTCTTGTCGACGTTCCTGTCGACCACCGCGATCGGCATCTCCGTCAGCACGTTGGGGCTGGGGAGCTTGTAGGGCACGGTCCATTCACCGTTGCGGCGGGCCAGGATCCCCTCGGTCTCCCAGTTGAGCAGCACATCACCCTTCTTGCGCTTGATGAAGGTGTCGGTTGCTTCGCGCGCATCCTTCGGCAGCACCTCCACGTTGCG
>CAWUND010000245.1:0-2349 GCA_963923815.1 uncultured bacterium | reverse complement strand
CGGTGTGCCGCAAGTGCTACGGCTGGGCCCTGGCCCACAACGAACTGGTCGACCTCGGCGAAGCCGTGGGCATCGTGGCCGCCCAGTCGATCGGTGAGCCGGGCACCCAGCTCACCATGCGCACCTTCCACACCGGCGGTGTGTCCACGGCCGAAACCGGCGTGGTGCGCTCCCAGGTGGCCGGCGCCATTGAATTCGACAGCAAGGCCCGCGTGCGCCCCTACCGCACCCCCCACGGTGTGGAGGCCCAGATCGCTGAAACCGACTTCACCCTCACCGTGAAGCCCAGCGGCAGCGGCAAGGCCCAGAAGCTGGCGATCACCTCCGGTTCGATCCTGTTTGTGGATGCCGGTGCGGAGACCGCCGCCGACGTGATGCTGGCCCAGATCTCTTCCGGCGCCGCCGTGAAGAAGAGCGTGGAGAAGGCCACCAAGGACGTGATCTGCGACCTGGCCGGCCAGGTGCGCTACGAGGACGTGATCCAGCCCAAGGAGGTCACCGACCGCCAGGGCAACATCACCCTCAAGGCCCAGCGTCTCGGCCGCCTGTGGGTGTACAGCGGCGACGTCTACAACCTGCCCCCCAACGCCCAGCCGGTGGTGAAGGGCAACAAACCCGTGAGCACCGGTGAGGTGCTGGCGGAGAGCCGCCTGGTGAGCGAGTACGGCGGTGCCGTGCGCCTGCGTGAAAGCGCCGGCGATTCCCGCGAGGTGCAGATCGTCACCACCAGCCTCACCCTCAAGGACTGCAAGCTCGTGGGTGAATCCACCCACTCCGGTGAGCTGTGGCACCTGGAGGGCAAGGACAACATCCGCTACCGCCTCAACACCCACCCGGGCACCAAGATCAGCAACGGCGAGGTGATCGCCGAGCTGGCGGACGACCGCTTCCGCACCCAGACCGGTGGCACCGTGAAGTACGCCCCGGGCCTGGCCATCAAGAAGGCCCGCAGCGCCAAGAACGGCTACGAGGTGAGCAAGGGCGGCACCCTGCTCTGGATCCCGCAGGAAACCCACGAGATCAACAAGGACATCTCCCTGTTGATGATCGAGGACGGCCAGTGGATCGAGGCCGGCACCGAGGTGGTGAAGGACATCTTCAGCCAGACCGCCGGCATCGTCACCGTGACCCAGAAGAACGACATCCTGCGGGAGATCATCGTTCGCTCCGGCAAGCTCCACCACGTCTCCGACGCCAAGACCGTTGCCCGCTACAGCGACGGCAAGATGGTTAACCCCGGTGAGGAGATCGCCAAGGGCCTCAAGGCCGAGGCCATGGTGTTCGTGGAGGCGGTGGACACCCCCGAGGGCGGTGCCCTGCTGCTGCGCCCCGTGGAGGAATACCGCATTCCCGATGAGGCCCACCTGCCCGAGCTCGGCAGCGTCAAGCAGTCGAACGGCCCCAGCCTCAGCCTCAAGGCCACCCAGCGCCTGGCCTTCAAGGACGGCGAACTGATCAAGAGCGTGGAGGGGGTCGAGCTGCTCAAGACGCAGCTGATCCTCGAAACCCACGACACCACCCCGCAGATGACCGTGGATGTGGAGTCGGTGCCCGACAAGCGCGCCAAGACGATCGATCGTCTGCAGCTGGTGATCCTCGAGAGCCTGCTGGTGCGCCGCGACACCCTCTCCGACGCCAGCCACGGCTCCACCCACACGGAGCTGGCCGTCAACGACGGCGACAGCGTCAAGGCCGGTGATGTGGTGGCCACCACCCAGATCCTCTGCAAGGAGGACGGCGTGCTGGCCCTGCCCGACGGCGTGGAGGGCGAGCCGATCCGTCGCCTGATCGTGGAGCGCGCCAGCGACACCCGCAGCATCGACCTCGGCTCCGCCAAGCCCACCGTCACCGAAGGGCAGCGCATCGTCGACGGCGACCCCCTGGCCAAGGGGGTGGACGCCCCCTGCTGCGGTCAGGTGGAAACCGTGTCGGGCAACACGATCACCATCCGCATGGGCCGCCCCTACATGGTGTCGCCCGATTCGGTGCTGCACGTGCGCGACGGCGAGCTGGTGCAGCGCGGTGATTCCCTGGCCCTGCTGGTGTTCGAGCGCCAGAAGACCGGTGACATCGTGCAGGGTCTGCCCCGCATTGAGGAACTGCTGGAGGCCCGCCGCCCGCGGGAATCCGCGGTGCTCTGCCGCAAGAGCGGCACCGTGGAGATCAAGCAGGGTGAGGACGACGATTCCGTCACCGTGACGGTGATCGAAGCCGACGACGCCATCAGCGAGTACCCGATCCTGTTGGGTCGCAACGTGATGGTGAGCGATGCCCAGCAGGTGAGCGCCGGTGAACTGCTCACCGATGGTCCGATCAACCCCCACGAGCTGCTGGAGTGCTTCTTCGAAG
>CAWUND010000244.1:0-2354 GCA_963923815.1 uncultured bacterium | reverse complement strand
GTAATCGCCCCGCTCCTGGATGTGGCCGATGGGCGGGCAGAACAGGGTGGGGCCGTTCCACTGCTTCACCGTGAGCAGGGTGATCTCCTGCTCAAAGCGCAGAAACTCCTCCACGATCACGCGGGTGCCGCTGCCGCGGGCACCGGCCAGGGCGGCCTCCCAGGCGGCCGCAATCCCCTCGGGCCCCTGCACCACGCTCTGCCCTTTGCCCGAGGAGCTCATCACCGGTTTCACCACCACGGGCCAGCCCAGGGGGGCGGCGGCGGCGGCCAGCTGTTCGGCGCTCTCCGCATAGGCGAAGCGGGCCGTGCGCAGCCCCAGCTCCTGGGCCGCCAGGTCGCGGATGCGGTCGCGGTTCATGGTGACCGCCGTGGCACGGGCGGTGGGGATCACCGTGGTGCCCTCGGCCTCCAGCTCCGCCAGGGCATCCACCGCCAGGGCTTCGATTTCGGGCACCACCACATCCGGCCGGTGGCGGCGCACCACCGCCTTGAGGGCTTCGGGTTCGCCCATGGCCACCACCTCCGCCACGTCCGCCACCTGCATGGCGGGCGCATCGGCGTAGCGGTCGACGGCGATCACGCGGCAGCCCAGGCGTTGGGCGGCGATGGCCACCTCCTTGCCCAGTTCGCCGCTGCCCAGGAGCATCAGGCTGCGGGGGAAGGGGGCGCTGGCCATGGCGGCGGCTGGGGAGGAGACTGCTTCGATCTTGCCCCGGCGCTCCCCTGTGCTGCTGCGTGTTCCCCTGGCCTACGCCACCGCCGGTGATGCGGCCGATGGCCTGCTCAATGGCTTGAGCATCGAGAGCCTGCAGCGCTGGACGCTGGTGTACCTGGGCCTCTCCGCCCTGGCCTTCATCGTGGTGTGGCTGGTGGGCTACCTGCGGCGCCCCGGCTGATCCGTGCCGCTGCCTTAGGCGGGTTCGATCAGGTTGAGCTGGCGCACGGGCGACTGCTCATCGATGAAGCCATACGCCGCAAACACCGAGGCATCGCCGTGGGTGATGTGCTGACCATCGCTGTGGCGCTCGAGCACGAAGCCTTCGGCCGCCATGCGCCGCATCAGCGCGGCCGCCTCTTCAAAGCGGGCCGCCATGGCCTCAAGGCTGGCGCAATCGGCGGTGAGGCCGGCTTCCTTCCAGGTGAAATAGGCCATGGCGAGCGGTTTAGGGCAGCAGCACCAGCCCCAGTATCACCAGGATCAGGCTGACGGCCCAGAAGCCCACCACCACCTGCTGTTCGCTGGCACCCCCCAGCTCGAAGTGGTGGTGCAGCGGGGCCATGCGCAGGATGCGGCGCCCCTGCCCGGTGGCGGGGTTTTTGGTGGCCTTGAACACCCACACCTGGGCGATCACCGACAGGGATTCCGCCAGGAACACGCCGCCCATCACCAGCAGCGGCCAGAGGCTGTTGCTGAGCAGCGCCACCGCCGCCAGGGCGGCCCCCATGGCCAGGGAGCCGGTGTCGCCCATGAACACCCGGGCCGGGTGGCGGTTGAACAGCAGAAACCCCAACCAGCAGCCGGCCATGGCGGCGCAAAAGCCGGCCAGGGCCGGATCCCCTTCGTGGCCGCGCAGCATCAGCTGCAGCCCCAGGCCGCTGAACACGATGGCGCCGCATCCCGCCGCCAGGCCATCGAGGCCGTCGGTGAGGTTGGTGGCGTTGCTCTCCGCCAGAAACACAAACAACCCCAGGGGCCAGATCAGCAGCCCCAGGGGCAGCACCCAGCCCAGGGGCAGGGCGATGTCGCCGCCCATCTGCTGCTCGAAGGCGGCCCAGGCCAGGAAGGCCACGGCTGAGATCGCTTGCAGCAGCAGCTTGCCGCGGGGGGTGAGCCCGGTGTTGTGGTGCTTGGTGAGGCTGCGCCAATCGTCCACGGCGCCGATGGCCAGGTAGGCCAGGGTGATGGCGGCCACCGCCGGCAGCCGTGCATCCGAGGGGGCCACCAGGCCGCCCACGATCACCCCCACCGGCACCACCAGCAGGCCCCCCATCGTGGGGGTGCCCGCTTTGCTGAGGTGGGCCTGGGGGCCTTCCTCGCGGATCACTTGGCCCAGCTTCAGCTGCCGCAGCCGCGGCACCCCCCAACGGCTGAGCAGCGCGCTCACCAGGGCTGCCACCAGCAGCGGCGGGGTGAGCTGCGGGGCGCGGCTGAGCACGTCGCTGCTGGCGGCCAGCCCCAACAGCAACAAGCCCAGCACCAGCGCCAGATGGCGGCTGTTGCTGGGCAGGGAGGCGATCAGCCTGGTGGGGGAGAGCAAGGCCGCGGAGGGATCAGTCCTCCCAGTCTTCCTCGGGTTGCTCGTCGGCGGCGTTGTAATCCTCTTTTTCGCCCATCAGCGCCGAGAGCTCCTC
>CAWUND010000243.1:0-2356 GCA_963923815.1 uncultured bacterium | reverse complement strand
GTTCTCCAACTTCAAAACAAAGGCTCATGACCGCCTCGGGCCTATCCGCCAGCAGCGCCAGTCGAAGGCGCAGCAGCGATCCAATCAGTTGGTATCTCTCCACCATCGGCCGTGTTCCCCTGCTCACGCCGGCGGAAGAAATCGAATTGGGCAATCAGGTGCAAGCCATGATGAGGCTTGTGGAAGACAACCGTAACGAGCAATACAGCGATCAGGAAAAGCGCACGATTCGTTTAGGCCGCCGCTCCAAAGAGCGGATGATGAAAGCCAATCTGCGGCTGGTGGTGAGCGTTGCCAAGAAATACCAAGGCAAAGGTTTGGAGCTGCTGGATCTAATCCAGGAGGGTTCGCTGGGCCTGGAGCGGGCGGTGGAGAAATTCGACCCCACCCGTGGCTACAAGTTTTCCACCTATGCCTTCTGGTGGATTCGCCAGAGCATGACCCGGGCCATCGCCTGCCAATCGCGCACGATTCGCCTGCCGGTGCACCTGGCGGAACGGCTGAGCGCCGTGCGCAAGGTGAGCCTGGATCTGGCCCACAAGCTGGGGGCCATGCCCAGCCGCAAGGAAATCGCCGAGGCGATGGAGATGCCGATCGAGGAGCTGGATGGCCTGCTGCGCCAGGCCCTCACCACCTCCAGCCTCGACGCGCCGGTGAATGGCGAGGAGGGCCGCAGCTTCCTGGGCGACCTGATCGCCGACAACAGCCACGCCGAGCCCCTGGAGCAGGTGGAGCGCAGCATCCACCACGAGCAGCTGGGCCGTTGGCTCAGCCACCTCACCGACCAGGAGCGCCAGGTGCTCGAACTGCGCTTTGGCCTCGAGGGGGCCGAGCGTCACACCCTGGCGGAGATCGGCCGCATGCTCGATGTGTCGCGCGAACGGGTGCGTCAGGTGGAGCTCAAGGCCCTGCGCAAGCTGCGGCACCTCACCCGCAGAATGCCCACAGCGATGTGATGCCGCTGCCCTGAGGCCGCCCCTCGTCTACCACCCGGCCTACTCGGCACCGCTGCCCAGCAGCCATCGCTTTCCGATGGCGAAATTCCGCCTGCTGCACCAGTTGCTGCTGGAGCAGGGGGTGGCGGTGGAGCAGCAATTTGCCCAGCCCCTGCCGGTGCCGCGCCGCTGGCTGGAACTGGTGCACGGGCGGCGCTACCACCAGGCCTTCGCCCGCGGCGAGCTGAGCAGCAGCGAGCAGCGGCGCATTGGCCTGCCGGCCACCGCCCCCTTGGTGCAGCGCACCTGGCTGGCGGTGGGGGGCACCGTGCTCACGGCACGGCTGGCCCTGCGGCACGGCCTGGCCTGCCACCTGGCGGGGGGCACCCACCACGCGTTCCCCAGCCACGGCAGCGGCTTCTGCATCTTCAACGACTGCGCCGTGGCCGCCCGGGTGCTGCTGGAGGAGGGAGCCGTGCAGCAGCTGATGGTGATCGACCTGGACGTGCACCAGGGGGATGCCACCGCGGCGATCTTTGCCGATGAGCCGCGGGTGTTCACGGTGTCGGCCCACTGCGCCAGCAACTTCCCCCTGCACAAACAACAGAGCGATGTCGACATCCCCCTCGCCGATGGCCTGGGGGATGTCGACTACCTGGTTGCCGTGGGCGACCGCATCCCCGAACTGCTCGACCAGGTGAAGCCGCAGCTGGTGCTCTACAACGCCGGCGTGGATCCGCACCACGGCGATCGGCTGGGGCGCCTCAACCTCAGCAGCGCCGGACTGCTGCAGCGGGACCACCTGGTGCTGGATGCCTGCCTGCGGCGCAGCATCCCCGTGGCCACGGTGATCGGCGGTGGCTACGACGAGCTCACGCCCCTGGTGGAGCGCCACAGCCTGGTGTTCCGGGCCGCCCTGGAGCAGGCCCGGTTGCATGGCCTCTAGGGCTCAGCTCTAGGGCTCAGTCTTCCGCCCAGATGTAGCGGGTGAGCTCCTCGGCCTTGGGCTCGGGGGCCGCCAGGGCGAACTCCACGCAATCGGCCACCTCGGCGTCGATCTCCTTGTCGATCCCCTTGAGCTCGTCGGCGTTGGCCAGGTTGTGCTCGATCAGATGGGCGGCCAGGCGCTTGATCGGATCGCGCTGGGCCCAGAACTCCTTCTCCGCTTCGGCCCGCAGCTCATCGGGGTCCGCCAGGGAGTGGCCGCGGAAGCGGTAGGTGAGGCACTCCAGCAGGGTGGGGCCTTCGCCGGCGCGGGCCCGCTCAATGGCGCGCTGGGCGGCGCCACGCACCGCCAGCACGTCCATGCCATCCACCTCCTCACCGGCCATGCCGAAGGCGGCCGCCTTGCGCCAGATCTCGGGGTCGCTGGTGGCGCGGTTGTGGTCCATGCCGATGGCCCACTTGTTGTTCTCCACCAC
>CAWUND010000242.1:0-2359 GCA_963923815.1 uncultured bacterium | reverse complement strand
GCTCTTGGCCACCTGGCGCACAAACTCACGCACGCTCAGGTAACCGCGCTTGAACAGCGACTCCGGACCTTCGAGCCGCTCGCTGGCCATCACGTACTGGTTGCCGAGCACCTGCAGATACACGGCGCGGATCAGGGCCGCCTTGTCATCCGACGAGCCGGTGATCCAGTTTTCGTTGACACGGGTGTTGGCGTAACGCTCGATGCCCAGGTAGGCAGCGTTGGCAAGGGTCATGGGACTTGGGGAGGCTTGCGGAGAGGCGTGCCTGCCGAAGGAAGACGCGCCGCGTGGGGCAACCAGCGCAAATTGGTGCCAGAGCCGGATCCTATGGGGCCCGTTTGCGCTGCTTGCGGGCCTTTCAGAAACGTTACAAAAATCAGGCCTGGCGCCGGCTCTCAGGGCCGGTACCATCCGCCCAAATCGCTACCGGCCACAGGCATGTCCGCCCAACCGACCCCTGGTGCAACCGGCATCGCCGCGCCGCTGCAGCAGCGACTGAGCGAACAGCTCGAATCCCTCAGCCAGGTGGGGGAACTGCTCACCCTGCGGCTGCTGGAACTGGAGGAGCGGCTGGAGGGATTGGAGCAGCACGTGGCCCAGCTGCCGGCGGCCGTGGAGCCCGACAACACCGACACCGGCAGCCTGTTGGCCGCCACCGACGAGCGCATCAGCCGCCTGGAGGATCTGCTCAGCGGCGGCGGCCAGCGCCTGCACCTGGTGCCGGAGACCAAGGCCCAGCCAACCATCGAGCCGGCCTCCCCCACCCTTGAGGAGGGGGAAGACGCCGGCTTCGATGAACCCGAACTGGAGTTGCACCCCTTCCCGGAGGAGGACGAGGAGCAACCGTTCATGGATGAACTGAGCGCCTGAGCTCAGCCGGCGGAGCCGGTGCCGAGCATGGCGCCGGCGGTGGTGAGCAGCACCCGCAGCACCTCGAGACCACCGATGGCCGCCAGGGCCAGCCAAATGGTTTGGGCGAGTTTGGGGGGCTGACCACCCACCCAGGCGGGCGAGAGCTGGCCGCCGCTGAACTGGGCACCACCACCACTGAAGGGATTGGCGGGGGCACGGCGGGCCGAGGCATCACGCCAGTAGGCGTTGTAGCGGGGGGCCTTCTGGTTGAAGGGCAGTTGGCTGCGGGCATGGCCGGCCAGCACGCGGGAGCGCTGGTAGGGCACCGTGTCGAGCCCGAAAGTCTCCAGGTATTCCGAGGAATTGAGCAGCACATCCACCAGACCCTCGAGGCCCTGGTTGGCGATCACGATCGACCAAGCAATGCGCTCCTGGTCGCCATGCACCTCACGGCCCAGCACCCGGCCCACGATCTGCTCCACCACGCGGTAGTTGCTGTTGCAGCGGTAGAAGCCCTCGCGGAACTTGCGGGACAGCAGCAGACCACGAATGAAATCGCGGGTGCTGATGTCGCCGTTGCGGAGCTGCATCTCCAGCATCGGCTCACGGTCCACCTTGAAGGCGTGGAAAAAGATCTGGCGGTAGGCGCTCTCGATCTGCTCCTCCACATTCACCTGGGTGCGGGGAGCCTCATCACCACCAACGGCGAAGTTGTTCACCCGGGCGTTTTGGGTGATCGGCTTGGTGGCCAGCAGGGGCAGGGCCATGGCAAGGGGAAGAAAACGAGGCTGAACCTACGGAAGGCGCCTAAGCATTTCCGCCCATGGGCGCCACTGCACACAGAGCTTCACCACTGGCTTTACCCTTCGCAATCAACGGATCAGGCCGCCAACCACTCCGCAGGCAACTCCGAGCTGTAGTCGTCGGTGCGCTCGAAGGCGAACGGCCCCGCCAGCGACCCCCACAGCTGTTCATGGGTGGCGGGGTCGTGGCCGCGGTCGATGGTGCGCATGCCGCTGGCGCTGAGCTCGAAACTGCTCACCAGATACGACATGGCCCCCTTGCGCTCCACCAAACAGCGGCAGCCGGGCTCCACCTCACCGCTGAAACCGGTGGGGGTTTCGTGCACCACGTAGGCGCAGCCCTCCAGGGGCCGCAGATCGGCGGCGCTGATCAAGGCGCGCTTGTTGGCGTCGTCCACGGCGCCCCAGAAGCGTTGGTCGTCGTGGAGGGCTTGGTTGTGGATGATGAGCCCCTCCCCCTGTTGCTCCGCCCGCAACACCCGGATCCGGTAGGGGGCCGCGGGGTTGATCGCATACGACTGCTCCAGCAGCAACGACCCCGGCGCCAACTGGGGCAGTGGCCGGAACTTCACCAGGATGTGGGCGTAGAGCGGCGGATTCTCGAAGGCCTGCTCCTGGTTGCTGAAACCGGCGCTGAGCGAACGCAGCAGGCGGGCGAGGGGAGTGGACATCGCCGACAACGGGGATGGCCGGATCCTATGGGC
>CAWUND010000241.1:0-2369 GCA_963923815.1 uncultured bacterium | reverse complement strand
GCCCCTTTTTACTCCGGTTTGAGCCGCTTTTCAGCGGCCAGCCGATCAACTCCCCTCCAACACCGCCCGCAGCAGGGTGTCGCCCCCCTGCCGCACCGGGTCCACCACCGGCAGGCCGGTGGCCTCCGCCACGGCCCCAAGGGCCTGCGCCGCTGGGGCCTCCTCCAGCTGGGCGGTGTTGAGGGCGATGGCCCGCACCCGCGGCCGCAGCCCATCCGGGCGCCCCAACGCCGCGAGCCCCTCACAGGCGGCGATCAACTCCGGCAGCGGCGGAATCGCCACCGGCACGGCCCCGGGGCGGGTGCGCACATGGCTCTGGCCGGCGCGGTGCACCAGCAGCAGGTCGGTGGGCTGGCTGCCGCGCAGCAACGGCAGGGTGGCGGTGGAGCCCGGGTGGGCCAACGACCCCTGCCCCTCCACCAGCACCAGGGCCTCGGGGCCGGCGCCGGCGGCCGCCTGCAGCACCGCCGCCTCCACGGCCCCCGCGGCGTAATCCACCCGCACCGCATCGAGGGCCACCCCCTGGCCGCTGATCAAGATGCCCGCCTGGCCGGTGCCCACAAAGCGGGCATCCAGGCCGCGGCGGCCGGCGGCGGCGGCCAGCTCCAGGCAGGTGCTCATCTTTCCCACCGCCATGTCGGAGCCCACCGCCAGCAGGCGCCGGCAGGGGAGCGCCGCGGCCCGTGCCGCCGCCACCTCAAGCCCCGGCGGCTCCTGGCGCAGATCCCAAATCCATTGGCCGGGGGCGCGGGGGATGGCCGCGAAGTCGGGATCCTCCGCCAGGCGGCTGTGCAGGCCACTGGCCAGGCTCAGCCCCGCCTCCAGCGCCACACACACATCGGCGCGCATCTCCTGGGGCAAGCGGCCACCGGAGGGGGCCAGGCCCACCACCGCCACGGCGGGGCCATGGGCCAGGGCGGCCGCCATGTCGGCCACCACGGGCACCGGCCGCGGGATGCCGGTGAGGGTGGCCAGATCGGCGCCGGCATGGGCGGGATCGATCACCGCCACGATCGGCCCGCGGCGGTAGCGCAGCATCGCCAGGCCGGTTTTGCCGGAGAGGTTGTCGAGCCCGCCGTGCTGCATCAGCACCAAGGGGGCATCCGGGCTCAGCATCAGGCCACCTCCTGCAACCGCATGGCGCCAACCCCGGGCCGGCTGCTCGGCCGCAGCAGATCCCCCTGGCGATCGGGGCCGGTGAACGGGTCATCCACCAGGTTGAGGTGGCTGTCGAGGTCGGGCCAGCGCACCAGGGGCAGCAGCTGGGCTGCGGCGCCGTTGAGCAGCCCCCCATCGGAGTAGCAGCCGAGCATCACCCCCAGCCCCAGCCGGCGGGCGGTGCGGGCCATCAGCAGCCCCGGCCCGAGGCCGCCGCACTTCACCAACTTGATGTTGATGCCGTCCACATGGGGGGCCAGGCGCAGCAGATCCTCCAGGCCCCAACAGCTCTCATCGGCCACCACCGCCACCGAAGCCAGCCCCCGCAGGGCGGCGAATCCGGCCGTGTCGGCCTCCGGATCCTGCAACGGCGGCAGGGGTTGTTCCACCAGCACCACACCGCGCTGGGCCAACCAGGGGAGCATCCGCTGTGCCCCCGCCAGGTCCCAGCCGCCGTTGGCATCCACCTGCAACTCATCACCCGGCCGCAACGCCGCCGCCACCGCCTCCACCAGGGCGCGGTCGTGGTCGAGCCCATCGGGGGAACCCAATTTGAGCTTCACCCGGCTGGCGGGCAGCAGCTGCCGCCAGCGCTCCAGCCGCTCCAGCACCGCCGGCACCGTCCCCAGCCCGAGGGTCACGCTGGTGGCCACGCAGGCCGCCGGATCCAGCCCCCAGAGCCGATGCAACGGCTGGCCGAGCCGCTGACCACACCAATCCTGCAGGGCCAGGTCGAGCCCGCAGCGCGCCGGGGGGCTGAGCCCCTCCAGCAGCGGCTCCAGGGCCTGCAGCGGTTCAGGGCAGAGGGGCTCCAGCCGCGGGGTGAGGGCCTCCAGTTCGGCGGCGATGGCATCGGTGTCGTAGTGGCGATGGCCGGTGTCAAAGCCGCCGGTTTCACCGCGGCCCACCAGCCCCCCGTGCTCCAGCTCCACCAGCAGGTGCTCCACGGCGGTGGTGGTGCCACGGCTGATGGCCAAGGGCACCGCCTTGTGGAGGCGGAAGCGATGCAGCTGCAGGCGCATGGCCCCTCGGCGCTGCGTTCAAGCTGGCACGGCCGCGCCGCGCCGGCCAGCGGCCCCAGCGATGCCGGAAACTGGGGGCATGACGGCGACATCCCTCCAAGCCCCGAGCCTCCCCCGTGCGGAGAGCGGGCGCGGCAGCTATTGGATCACCACCTTCGGCTGCCAGATGAACAAGGCGGATTCCGAGCG
>CAWUND010000240.1:0-2374 GCA_963923815.1 uncultured bacterium | reverse complement strand
TCGGGATACTACCGGTGCAAAAAGCCCATTCCGCGTACCATGTCGCGGCTCTCAACAACCTGTATGCGAGAGCGGTTGAACTCCCCCCGATGAGCGCTGGCAGCCCCGACGAGCACACCACCAACCGCCTGGCCGAGGGCGACTGGGAAGCCCGGCTGAGCAGCGAACTCTCCAGCCTGCAGGTGCTGGCCGACGAGGTGGATGGCAATCCCGAAGCCCTGCTGTTGCTGCTGCGGCGCCTGGAGGATCTGCACCGCACCATCCAGGACGGCCCCTTCCGCGCCAGCCTCCCCGCCGACCGCGGCGAACTGTTCAACCTGCTCCAGGGCATGGAGCGCAGCGGCGGCTGGCCCTACATCCCGCGGCTGCAGCTGCGCACCTTCCTCGACCTGCTGCAGAGCGGCGACGACGACTCAGCCCTGGCCGCCTGAAGCCGGCAACAGCCCCGCCAGGGCAGTGAGCAGGCGATGGGCCACCGCCAGCTTCGGCTGGGGAGCGATGGCCTCCACCGTGTCGCCTGGCCCCAGCAGCCACCCTTGGTTGCCGCCCGCGGCAAACCCGGCCCCGGGCTGATCAATGGGGTTGGCGAACAACAGGTCGCAGCCCTTGCGCGCGAATTTCGCCTGGGCCTGCGGCAACACATCGCCACTGTGGGCCGCAAAACCAAGGATGCGTTGACCCTGCGGCCGCCGCTGCACCAGCTCCTGCAGCAGATCGGGCACCGCCTCCCAGCCCACCGCCAGCTGATCGGCCAAGGCCTGCTTGTCGAGCTTCTGCGGCTGCGGAGCCGCCGGGCGATGGTCCGCCACCGCGGCGGCCATGGCGATCGCCTCCACCCCCGGCTGGCGGAGACGCAGCTGCTGCTGCAGTTCCGCCCCGGTGTCGATGCGCTGGCACTCCAGCCCCTCCAGCCAGGCGGGCTCCACCTGCAGGGGGCCATGCAGCAGCTGCACCTCAGCCCCCCGCAACCGAGCGGCCTGGGCCAACAGCACACCCATGCGGCCGGTGCTGGGGTTGCTGATGGTGCGGGCCGGATCCAGCCACTCGCGGGTGGGGCCGGCGGTCACCAGCAGGCGCCGGCCCTGCCAATCCCGCCGCCAACCCCAGGTGGCCAGGGATTCCAGGGCCAACAGCAGCAGCTCCGGCTCCGCCATGCGGCCCGTGCCCTGGCGATCACAGGCCAGCAGGCCCTCGGCGGGGCCCAGGGGCAGCACCCGCTCGAAGCTCTGCAGCCGTTGCCAATTGCTGAGCACGCCGGGGGAGGCCCACATGGCGGTGTTCATGGCGGCGGCGGCCACCACGGGGGCCTCGGTGGCCAGCAGGATCGAGGCCAACAGGCTGTCGCCCAGGCCATGCACCCAGCGGCCCAGGCTGGTGGCCGACAGCGGCGCCAGCAGCACCAACTCCGCCCACTCCGCCAACTCCACATGCAGGGGCCTGGCGGCCGTGGGGCTCCACTGATCGGCATCCAGGAAGCAGCGGTGGCGGCTGAGGCTGGCCAGGGCCACCGCACTCACCAGCTGCTCAGCGCTGGGGGTGAGCACACAGCGCACCTCGGCCCCCCGCTTGGCCAGGGCGCTCACCACCAACGGCAGCTTCACCGCGGCGATGCTGCCGCTGATGCCCACCAGGATGCGCCGGCCCGCCAGCGGATCCTGGGGGCCGAGCGCGTCAGTCCTCATCGAAGGGTTCCTGATCCACTAGATGCACGTAGGGGCGGGCCAACTCAGGGCGGTGAATGGCCACGGCCCGCAGCAGATGCCAATCCTGCAAACCGGCAAAGGCGCTGGGGTAGTCGTCCTCCTCGAGCCGCTGCGCCAAAGCCGCCATGGCGGCCTCATCCAGGGAGGCGATCAGCTCGGCGGTGATAGCGGGGGCGTCAGTCATGGCAGGGATACAGGGCCGGCAAAGGCTGATAAGTTCTGGCCAGGACGCTGCCGCAGCGGGGTCCGCACCGGGGAATTAGCTCAGCTGGTAGAGCGCTGCGATCGCACCGCAGAGGTCAGGGGTTCGAGTCCCCTATTCTCCATCCACCTTCCAAGCCAGGGCAGCACAGCGGGAATCGGCCATGGAGTGGAGCGCAGAGGCGGAAACCAAGCTCAAAGAGGTGCCCTTTTTCGTGCGGCCGGCGGTGCGCAAACGCATCGAAGCCCTGGCCAGCGAGAGCGGCCGCACGGCCATTGATTTGGCCTTCTTTGAAGCGGCGAAAGCCCAATTCGGCCAGAAGTGATCCTGGGCCCCGCGGGGCGATGCGGTAAAAGGGACACAAATCTTCCCGGTTTCCGGTCGAGCAGATGTCGCAGTCGAAGCGCGAGCAGGTGGTGAGCCACCTGCGCTACATCCGCCAGGAGCTGCGTGAAATGCACCAGGGCGT
>CAWUND010000239.1:0-2381 GCA_963923815.1 uncultured bacterium | reverse complement strand
GATCCCTTGCCGGGTTTGACGTGCAGGAACTCGACCACACGCCAGACCTGGCCGTCGATTTCGATCGTCGTGCCGGTGCGAAAGTCGTTGCTCGAGATCATCCCGGCCGAACGGTTCAGGCGGGATCATACGGCTGTGCCAGAGTCCCGGCAGAGACAAGGCTGCAGCATGGATCTCAAGGGCTGGCTCCCCCTCGGCCCCATCCTCCGGGCGCTCCCCTGGGGGCTGCGCGGAGCCCTGGGGGCAGTGCTGACGCTGCTGATCACCAGCCTGCCCCTGGGGTCCACCGCCTGGGCCGCCCTTCCCCCCGGCAATGCCGTCACCGATCCGGCGGCGATCCTGCGGGATGCCCTGCCCATTGAGCCGGGGGATTTGCAAGACCTCCAACACCGGCTGGAGAGCACCAGCGACGATCTGCGGGCCAAGCGCTGGTCGGCCCTGGCCGGCACCGTGCGCCGCAGCCAGGCCCTGCTCAACACCCGGGCCACGGCCATCCAGGCCAGCCTGCCGGCAAGCCAGCAAAGCCGCGGACAAGAGCTCCTCGACCAACTGGAGGGCCAGCTGCAGACCCTGGCCAGCTCGAGTGAAGCGGCAGACCGGGATGCCTTCCTGGCCGACCGGCGCGCCGCCCTCACCACCGTGGGCCAACTGGAGGCACTCCAGGTAAGCGAGTTCCCCTTCACCATCCCCGCGGAGTTCGACAACCTGCCGCGCCTGCTGGGCCGCGCCACCGTGGCGATCGACACCACCAAGGGCCCACTGACCGCCGTGGTGGATGGCTACAACGCCCCGATCACCGCCGGAGCCTTCGTGGATCTGGTGCAAAAGGGCTTCTACGACGGCCTGCCCTTCACCCGGGCCGAAGACTTCTACGTGCTGCAAACGGGCGACCCCAAGGGTGCTGACACCGGCTACATCGATCCCAAAACCAAAACCGAACGGCACGTGCCGCTGGAAATCCGCGTGCCTGGGGAGACGCAGCCCTTCTACAACCAAACCTTCGAAGACCTGGGGCTGTTCAAGGCCACACCGGTGCTGCCCTTCGCCACCCTGGGCACCCTGGGCTGGGCCCACTCCGATGAGGCCCTCGACGACGGCTCCTCCCAGTTCTTCTTTTTCCTCTACGAAGCGGAGCTCACCCCCGCCGGCCTCAACCTGGTGGATGGCCGTTACGGCGTCTTCGGCTACGTGGTGGATGGCTTCGACGTGCTCGAGGAGCTGGGCGTGAACGACGGCATCGTGAAGGCGCGGGTGATCGACGGGGCCGACAACCTCAAGGCCCACGCCTGATCCCGTGCTGCTGCGCGACCTGGGGGAATGGGAGCTGCTGCGGCGCCTGGCGGCCTACGCCCCCCCAGGCCAACTGGAGGATGACGCAGCGGTCCTCCCGCCCGGCTCCGCCCCCTTGGTGATCAACACCGATCTGCTGGTGGAGGGGGTCCATTTCAGCGACGCCACCATGGGCCCCGCGGATGCGGGTTGGCGGGCCGCCGCGGCCAACCTCTCCGACCTGGCGGCCATGGGCTGCGGCCCGGTGGTGGGCCTCACCGTGGGGTTGGTGGCGCCGGCCGATACGCCCTGGGCCTGGGTGGAGGGGGTGTACGACGGCCTCAGCGACGCCCTGCGGCACCACGGTGGCCGGCTGCTGGGGGGCGACTGCAGCAGCGGCAACCAGCGCCTGCTGGCCATCACGGCCCTGGGGCACATCGCCAGCGGCCCGATCCGCCGCGGCGACGGGCAAGCGGGGGATTGGCTGGTGAGCACCGGCCCCCATGGCCTCAGCCGGCTTGGGCTGGCGCTGCTGCGGCAGGAGCTGCCGGCGGCGCACGCCACGGCCCTCGGGGAGCCGCTGCGGCAGCGGGCCATCGCGGCCCATCGCAGGCCCCAGCCGCGGCTGGATGCGGTGGAGGCCCTGGCCGCGTGCCAGCCTCCGGGCAGCCCCTGGCGGGTGGGCGGCACCGACAGCAGCGATGGCCTGGCGGCGGCGGTGGCCCTCCTGGCCGCCGGTGCCGGCTGCGGGGCCGAATTGGAGCGGGCCGCCCTGCCGATCCCCCCGGACCTGGCCCAGCTCCCCCAAGGGGAAGGCTGGTGCCTGGGCGGTGGCGAAGACTTCGAGCTGGTGCTGGCCCTGGAGCCCGCCTGGGGGGAGGCCCTGGTGGCGGCCCTACCGGGGTGCCAGCGCATCGGCCAGCTGGTGGCCGCGGGCAGCGGCGCCGCAGCGGGATCCCTGGTGTGGCAGGGCAGCGGCGAGCCCGTGGCGGGCCTCCGGGGCTACAGCCACTTCTAAAAAAAGCCGCATCAAAAAGCCGCCCCAGGGGGCGGCTTGAGGGTTCAGCAACCGCTGCGGATCACTTCCAGTTCTTGGCCACGATCTCGGCCAG
>CAWUND010000238.1:0-2381 GCA_963923815.1 uncultured bacterium | reverse complement strand
GGTGATGCCTTCCGCGACGGGTTCCTGCTCACCAGCTGAGCCACCTGCGTAGGACAATCGGCGGTTCGCAGACCCCGCGCCATGGCCCTGCTGGTCCAGAAATTCGGCGGCACCTCCGTGGCCGACGTGGAACGCATCCAGGCGGTGGCGCGGCGCATTGCCGCCAGTCGGCAGGCGGGCCACGACCTGGTGATCGTGGTGTCGGCCATGGGCCACACCACCGACGAACTGACGGGCCTGGCGCGGGCGATCAGCACCAATCCCGCGCAGCGGGAGATGGACATGCTGCTGGCCACCGGAGAGCAGGTGTCGATCGCGCTGTTGGCCATGGCCCTGCAGGCGCTCGGGGTGCCGGCGGTGTCGATGACCGGCCCCCAGGTGGGCATCCTCACGGAATCCACCCATGGCCGCGCCCGCATCCTCGACATCCGCACCGACCGGCTGCAGCGGCTGCTGGAGGAGGGCAACGTGGTGGTGGTGGCCGGCTTCCAGGGCACCAGCAACAGCCTCTCGGGCGTTCCCGAAATCACCACCCTCGGCCGCGGTGGCTCCGACACCTCAGCGGTGGCGCTGGCGGCGGCCCTGGGGGCCGATGCCTGCGAGATCTACACCGATGTGCCCGGGGTGCTCAGCACCGACCCCCGCAAGGTGCCCGACGCCCAGCTGATGGACACGGTGACCTGCAACGAGATGCTGGAACTGGCCAGCCTCGGGGCCGCCGTGCTGCACCCAAGGGCCGTGGAAATCGCCCGCAACTACGGCGTTCCCCTGCGGGTGCGCTCCAGTTGGAGCGAAGAGCCCGGCACCCTGCTCACCAGCAACGCCTCCAGCCGCCGGGGCAGCGGCGAGGGACTGGAGCTGGGCAAACCGGTGGATGGCGCCGAGCTGGATACGGCCCAGGCGGTGCTGGCCCTGGCCCATGTGCCGGATCAGCCCGGGGTGGCGGCGCAGCTGTTTGAAGCCCTCTCCAGCGCAGGACTGAATGTCGATCTGATCGTGCAGTCGACCCACGAGGGCAGCTCCAACGACATCGCCTTCACGGTGGCGGACACGCAACTGGCGGCCGCCGAACAGGTGTGCCGTGACCTGCTGGCGGGCCTTGGCCCGGATGCCGCGGGCGCCACCTTGAGCACCGAGGCCGGCATGGCCAAGCTCAGCATCTCCGGCGCCGGCATCATGGGGCGCCCGGGGGTGGCGGCACGGCTGTTCGACACCCTGGCCAAACAGGGCATCAACCTGCGGCTGATCGCCACCAGCGAGGTGAAAGTGAGCTGCCTGGTGGCCGGTCACCAGGGCAACAAGGCCCTGCAGGCCGCCGCCAGCTGCTTCGAGCTGGGGGAGCATCAACTGCAGCTCAACCCCGCCCCATCGGGCCGCGGCGAACCGGAGGTGCGGGGCGTGGCGCTGGATCGGGATCAGGCCCAGGTGGCGGTGCGCCGCATCCCCGATCGCCCCGGCACGGCCGCGGCGGTGTGCCGGGCCCTGGCGGATGCCGCCATCAGCCTCGACGCCATCGTGCAATCGGAGCGCACCCACGGCGAAGGCGAGCAGCGCAGCCGCGACATGGGCTTCTGCCTCAAACGCGACGATCTGGATCGCGCCCGCACGGCCCTGCAACCGCTGTTGAACCAGTGGCCTGGGGCGAGCTTCGAAGAGGGCCTGGCCATCTCACGGGTGAGCGCCGTGGGGGCGGGCATGCCCTGCACCGCCGGCACGGCGGCGCGCATGTTCCGCTCGCTGGCTGAGGCGGGCATCAACATCGAAATGATCGCCACCAGCGAAATCCGCACCAGCTGCGTGGTGGCGGAAGCCGATGGCATCACCGCCCTGCGGGCTGTTCACGCCGCCTTTGGCCTCGGTGGCGCCGTGCGGTATCAGGCCCAGGGCACGGAAGCGCCGGTCTAAGGGGCCGTTCCCGTTTAAACGGTGGCGGCGATGCCGCTGGGCTCGAGCATCAGCTTGCTGCTGCTCACCGCTTCATCCATCTCGATCGGGTAGGCGCCGTCGAAACAGGCGGTGCAGAACTGGGCCGCATTGGCCTGGGCCGCCTCCACCATGCCGGCCTTGCTGAGGTAGGCCAGGGAATCCACCCCCAGGTGGGCGGCGATCTCCTCCAGGGTGAGCCGGGCCGCGATCAGCTGGTCTTGGGTGTCGGTGTCGATCCCGTAGAAGCAGGGGTGGGTCACCGGCGGGGAGCTGATGCGCATGTGCACCTCGGTGGCGCCCGCATCGCGGATGGCGGCCACCAGCTTGCGGCTGGTGGTGCCGCGCACGATTGAGTCGTCGATCACCACCACCCGCTTACCAGCCAGCACATCCGGCAGGGGGTTGAGCTTCACGCGGATGCCCGCCTCGCGCATGGCCTGGGTGGGCTGGATGAA
>CAWUND010000237.1:0-2403 GCA_963923815.1 uncultured bacterium | reverse complement strand
CATCGAAATCGGGCCAGAGCACATCGGTGATGTGCAGCTCGGCGTAGGCCAGCTGCCAGAGCAGGAAGTTGCTGATGCGCTGCTCGCCGCTGGTGCGGATCAGCAGGTCGGGGTCTCGCTCCCCGTGGGTGTGCAGCTGGGCGGCGAAGGCCGCCTCATCGATGTCGGCCGGATCGAGCTCGCCCCGGGCCACCTGCTGGGCCAGCAGCCGGGCGGCGCGCACCAGCTCGCGGCGGCCGCCGTAATTGGTGCACACGTTGAAGTGGATGCCGGTGTTGGCGGCGGTGCGGGCGGTGGCATCGGCGATCAGCTGCTGCAGCCCCTCCGGCAGCTGCTCCAGATCCCCCAGGAAGCGAATGCGCACCTGCTCCTGCTCCAGGGCCTGCAGCTCCCGGGCCAGCACCCGCTCAAACAGGGTCATCAGGAAGCTCACCTCCTCACCGGGGCGGCTCCAGTTTTCGGTGGAGAAGGCGTAGGCGGTGAGGGCGCCGATGCCCCAATCGCTGCACAGCCGCAGGGTGCGCTTCAGCGCCTCCACCCCCTCGCGGTGGCCCATCACCCGGGGCAGCTTGCGCTGGTTGGCCCAGCGGCCGTTGCCATCCATGATCACGGCCACGTGGGCCGGCAGCCGAGCAGGATCCAGGCCAGCCGGCAGCTCACAGCGCGAGGGTCGATTGCCCTGAACCGTGGTGGTGGTCGCCAGGGAGCGACTCATGCGAGCGGGTCAGCCGTGTCAACGGCCACGCTACGCCCAGCCGCCTTGGCGCCCGGCTTGAGCCCCTGGGCCAGGGCCTCCGCCAACAGCTCCTGCAGGCGGCTGCTGGTGATGGGCCGCTCCAGGCGCCCCTGGCGGGCCAGCGAGAGGGTGCCGGTTTCCTCCGACACCACGATGCAGAGGCAGCGATCGAAGCGCTCGGTGATGCCCAGGGCCGCCAGGTGGCGGGTGCCGAAGCGGTTGAGGCCCTGGCGCGACAGGGGCAGGATCACCCCCGCCGAGAGAATCCGGTTGCCCTTCACCAGCACCGCCCCGTCGTGCAGGGGGGTGTCGAGGGCAAACAGATTGAGCAGGAGGTCAACCGAGAGCTGGGCGTCGAGGGCGATGCCGGGGTTGAGGAAGTCTTCGGGGCGCAGGTCGCTGCCCAGGTCAACCACGATCAGGCCGCCGCGGCGCAGCTGCGAGAGCCGGCCGGCGGCGTCGCTGAGCACCGCCACCGAGCCGGAGGCCAACTTGTTGGCCCGCTGGCTGCCGAACAGCACATCCAGGCGGCCGGTGCCCAGCAGCTCCATCAGCCGCCGCAACTCCCCCTGCCACAGGATCGCCAAGGCCAGGCTGCAGGCCATCACCAGGGCATCGATCAGCTTGCTGGTGAGCGGCAGGTTGGCGTAGCGCTGCACCACCCAGGCCACCGCCACCAGGGTGAGGTAACCGCGCAGCAACCACAGGGTGCGGGGCTCATTGACGCGCGCCAGCAGCACCATGCCGAGGGCTGTGGCCAACAGCAGATCCAGCAACACCCCGAGCTGGATCATGCCGAACACGCCCCCCACCGCTGCACCGCCGCCGCTGCTGGCTTCAGGGTACCGGCCGCAGCCGTTCGGGCAGCACGTCGTAGCGCAGCAGTTCCTCTGGCTGCTCGCGCCGCTGCACCAGCTCCGCCTGGCCGTCGTGCACCAGCACCGCCGCCGGCCGCGGGATGCGGTTGTAGTTGGAGGCCATCGAGGCGTTGTAGGCGCCGGTGGCAAACACGGCCAGCACGTCACCGGTGGTGGCGGGGGGCAGGGCCAGGTCTTTGAGCAGCACGTCGCCCGATTCGCAGTGCTTGCCCGCCAGGGTCACGGTGTCGCTGGCGTCGGCCTCAGGGCGATCCGCCAGCACCGCGGTGTAGCGGGATTGGTAGGTGATCGGCCGCGGGTTGTCGCTCATGCCGCCATCCACCGAGAGGTAGGTGCGGATGCCGGGGATCTGCTTGCGGCTGCCCACGCTGTAGAGGGTCACCCCGGCGGTGGCCACCAGGGAGCGGCCGGGCTCACACAGCAGCCGCGGCAGGTCGAGCCCCCGCTCCTGGCAGGCGGCGGCCACGGCCTCGGCCACGGTGCGCACCCAGGCATCGATCGACGGCGGGTCGTCGCTCTCCACATAGCGGATCCCCAGGCCACCACCCACGTTGAGGTCGCTCACGGGGTGGCCCAGGTGGCGGGCCAGCTTGAGGGCATCGGCCATCACCGCCGCCAGGTCGCGGTGGGGCTGCAGCTCAAAGATCTGGGAGCCGATGTGGGCGTGCAGGCCGCTCACTTGGGCCCAGGCGCAGCCCTTGAGGTGCTGCAGCACCGCCTCCAGCTGGTCGGGGTCGAAGCCGAACTTGCTGTCGAGGTGGCCGGTGCGGATGTACTCGTGCGTGTGGC
>CAWUND010000236.1:0-2417 GCA_963923815.1 uncultured bacterium | reverse complement strand
CGAACACGGCGCCCTTCACCACGTCGCCAGGCTTGAAGTTGTAGTCGTACTTGCTCAGCAGCGACGCAAACTCATCCAGCGTGAAGCCCACACCGTCGATGTCCCGTGCGGCGGCCCGGCTGCTGGGGTCGTCGGCGCTGGGCACATCGTCGGGAATGCCGAGGTCGAGGTCGGCGTCAGCGGCGAAGGCCTGATCAACGTCCAGGTCGGCTTCAACCACCGCCGTAGCGCTGGACTCGAGCTCGGATGGGGTCACGGTCATGGGGAGACGGCGGTCTGCCAACGGCAGTGCGAAAGGAACCCGAGCACCGTCCGCCGACAGGCACAGGGGAATCCAGCACTATACAAAGGAGACCCGTCTCCTCCTTCCGGTGCAGAGGATGGGGCTGGGGCCGGGGCTGGGCTCAGCCCACCGCCGCCAGCCGCTTGCTGCGGGGGGCGCGGCTGAGGCCTTCAAGGGTGGCCACAAAATCGCTGACGCTCTGGAACTGCCGATACACCGACGCAAAGCGCACGTAGGCCACATCGCTCATCTGGGCCAACTGCTGCAGCACCAGCTCCCCCAGCTCGATGCTGGCCACTTCACGGCCGCTGCGGGCCTGGAGTTGCAGCTCGAGCTCATCCACCACGGATTCCAGTCGGCTGGGCTCAAGGCCTGTTTTTTCACAGGCGCGCAGCAGCCCGTGCAGCAGCTTGTTGCGATTAAACGCTTCGCGGCTGCCATTGCGCTTCAGCACCGTGATCGGCACGGTTTCCACCCGTTCATAGGTGGTGAATCGAAATTCACAGTGCAGGCATTCACGGCGCCGGCGCACACTGCGGCCCGAGTCGGCGGAGCGCGATTCCAGAACGCGGCTGTCGGTGTGCTGACAAGAGGGGCACTGCATGCCCGATCAACCGCCATGAAGGTTGATCAAGTTTAGACAGAAGTCGAGCGCTTGAGAAGGGGCCTCAACGCTTGGATTTCAAGGATGGGATCGGCGAAACCGCCGCCAAATCATGAGACTGGGCCGGCCCCTAATCAGGCCCGGTGGCTGACCATCAGCCAACAAAAAAGCCCCCGCTTGGCGGGGGCTGGGAAACCGGAGCCCGGAGGCCTGGGTTCACTTGCCGATCTTCGGGGGATCGCGGAACGCGATGGCGAAGAACAGCGTGGAAATGGCCAGGGCCAGGATCAGGATGTAGGCAAAGCTCTCCATGGGGTCTCCTCTGGATCAGCTGAGGGTGGTGCCAGCGGGGGGCACGTAGCCCTCCGGCAGACGGCGGGTGGAACGGTCGCCCAGTTTCTGGAACAGACCAAACTCCACCTGTTCGCCCAGATCGGGGTCGATGCCGGCGAACACATCGCGGTAGAGGGTGCGAGCACCGTGCCAGATGTGGCCGAAGAAGAACAACAGCGCGAAACAGGCGTGGCCGAAGGTGAACCAGCCGCGGGGTGAGCTGCGGAAGGTGCCGTCGGAGTGGTAGGTCTCGCGGTCGAATTCGAAGGCTTCACCCAGCTGGGCCTTGCGGGCCAGGCGCTTCACATCGGCCGGATCGGTGAAGGTCTGGCCGTTGAGGGCGCCGCCGTAGACGGTGGCCGTCACACCGGTCTGCTCGAAGGAATACTTCGCTTCAGCGCGGCGGAAGGGGATGTCAGCGCGCACGATGCCCTGGCTGTCTTCGAGCACCACGGGGAAGTTCTCGAAGAAGTTGGGCAGGCGGCGCACCTGCAGGTCGCGGCCGTCCTTGTCGGTGAAGGTGATGTGGCCGAGCCAGCTGGTGGGCAGGCCGTCACCATTCACCATCGGGCCCACGCGGAACAGACCACCCTTGGCGGGGCTGTTGCCGACATAGTCGTAGAAGGCGAGCTTCTCAGGAATCGAGGCATAGGCCTGTTCCTTGGTGGCACCGTTGTCGAGCGCCGTTTGCACGCGGCGGTTGATTTCGGTCTTGAAGTAGCCCTGGTCCCACTGGTAGCGGGTGGGGCCAAACAGCTCGATCGGCGTGGCGGCAGCGCCGTACCACATGGTGCCGGCCACGATGAAGGCGGCGAAGAACACCGCGGCGATCGCGCTGGAGAGCACCGTCTCGATGTTGCCCATGCGAAGAGCCTTGTAGAGGCGCTCCGGCGGGCGGGTGGTGATGTGGAAGATGCCGGCGATGATGCCGACGATGCCTGCGGCGATGTGGTGGGCCACGATGCCGCCCGGGTTGAAGGGGTTGAAGCCTTCAGGGCCCCAAGCCGGTTGTACCGGCTCCAGATGGCCCGTGATTCCGTAGGGGTCTGACACCCACATGCCGGGGCCGAACACGCCGGTGAGGTGGAAGGCGCCGAAACCGAAGCAACCCAGACCGGCCAGCAGCAGGTGGATGCCGAAGATCTTGGGCAGATCGAGGGCGGGCTCACCGGTGCGGGGGTCCTGCCAGATCTCGAG
>CAWUND010000235.1:0-2430 GCA_963923815.1 uncultured bacterium | reverse complement strand
CTTCCCCGGCGAGGTGCCGTTGTTCATCCCGATGCCCCCCCACTAGTGGTGGTGCGCGCAGGGCATCCACAGGGAGCCCATCCGGTGCGCGCCGCTGCACCCCAGGGCCCGGGCGCGATCCAGGGCCTCCGCCTCACTGCGGTAGGCCAGGGCCTGGGCCCCTGCAGCCGCCCGGGGCGCAGCGGCGTGGTGGTGTTGCGGCTGGGGTGACAGGGTCCAGATGCCCATGGCATGGACGCCTGCCACCAGCACCCCCATCCCCACCACGCAGGCGTTGATCACACCCATGCCCACCACCCCCAGGCTCACCACCCCCATCGGCACCACGCCGATGCTCACCACCCCCATGGGCACGACTCCGATCGAGATGATCCCGAGAGGAGCCACCCCGATGGACACCAGCTCAGGTTTGTCGCCGCACTTGCGCATCGCTGGTGTCAGTGGTGGTGCCCTTGATCTCCGTGCTGGCTGCAGGGCATCCATTGGTTGCCCATGCGGTGGGCGCCTTCGCAGTGGAAGTGCTTCCGGGCGGCCTGTTCGGCCTCCGCTTGGGTGGCGTAGAGGGCGGGCACGGCGGCGGGCTTGGCGGCCTGTTCGGCCCGGCCCGCCGTGGGCAGCACCAGCAGCGCCGAGCCCAGGAGAAGCCCGCTGAGGCCCTCCTTCGTGAGGGATTTGGCCGTGGGGAATCGCAGCATGCCGAGGGTGTGGCTCCCTTCAGGATTCCACGGATCCCTTGAACTGGTGCGGCTCCCCGGCCCGCGCTCCCCTCCCCAAACCCGAGAATGGATGCAGCAGCTGCGCCGTCCATGGCTGACCCCACCGCCGCTCAACACCGCCTGGGCCACGTGGCCCTGCGGGTGAAGGACATGGACCGTGCCAAGGCCTTCTACCTGGGGCTGGGGCTGCGGCTCACTTGGGATGCCCCCGATTGGTGCTACGTGCAGTGGCCCGAGTCGGGCGAGGGCATCGCCCTGCTCAGCCCCGACTACCGCGCCGCCGGCCCCCATTTCGCCTTCCACTTCCACGACCGTGCCGAGGTGGATCGCATCCGCCAGCAGCTGGTGGATCAGGGCCACAGCTGCGGCCCGGTGCACGACCACCGCGATGGCACCGCCTCCTTCTACATGCAGGATCCGGAGGGCAACTGGCTGGAGATGCTCTATGAGCCCGCCGCCGGCTTGCCCTCCAACGTGGGGGCCGAGCCGATCCCCTTGGTGCGCGCGTGAGTGGGTTGGCGATTCAGCAGGAGGCCCTGGAGCTGCTGGAGTGGCCGCGGCTGGCCCAGCACCTCGCCGGTTTCGCCAGCACGGCCCTCGGCCGCCAGCGCTGCCTGGCGTTACCCCTGGCCCCCAGCCCGGAGGCCAGTGCTCGCCTGTTGGCGGAAACCACCGAGCTGATCGCCCTCGATGGCCTCACCGAGGGGGGGCTGAGTTTTCAGGGGGTGGCCGACTTCAGCCGCACCCTGCAGATCTGCAGCAAGGGGGGCACCGCCAGCGGCGATGACCTGCTGGCGGTGGCCACCACCCTGGCGGCGGCCCGGCGGTTGCGGCGCCAGATCGACGACCCGGCCCTGCGGCCGGTGTGCTCCGCCCTGGTGGACGATCTCCGCACCCTGCCGGAGCTGGAGCAGCGGCTGCATTTCTGCGTGGAGGAGAGCGGCCGGGTGGCGGATCGGGCCAGCCCCGCCCTGGGGGAGCTGCGCCGCCAGCTGGCGGCCGTGCGCCTGGAGCGGCGCGATCGGCTCAATGCGCTGATGCGCAGCTTTGCGGCCCTGCTTCAGGACACCGTGGTGGCGGAGCGCAATGGCCGGCCGGTGTTGGCGGTGAAGGCGGGCGCCGCCGCCCAGCTGCCGGGCCTGGTGCACGACAGCTCCGCCTCCGGCAGCACCGTGTTCATCGAACCCCAGGCGGTGATCCCCCTGGGCAACCGCATCCGCCAGCTGGAGGGGCAGGAGCGGGAGGCCGAGCAGGCCGTGTTGCAGGAGCTGAGCGCCCTGGTGGCGGCGGAGCTGCCGGCCCTGGAGCACCTGCAGGAGGTGCTGGTGCAGCTGGATGCCGCCCTGGCCCGGGCCCGCTATGGCCAGTGGATGGGGGCCGTGCGCCCGGCCCTCGAGACCGATCCCCTGGCGCCGTTTCAACTCGACGACCTGCGCCATCCGTTGCTGCTTTGGCAGGAGCGCCGTGAGGTGGGCGCGGCGGTGGTGCCCGTGAGCGTGCGGGTGGAGGGGGGGCTGCGGGTGGTGGCGATCACCGGCCCCAACACCGGCGGCAAAACCGTGACGCTCAAGAGCGTTGGCCTGGCGGTGCTGATGGCCCGGGCTGGCCTGTTTGTGCCCTGCGGCGGCAGTCCCCGCCTGCCCTGGTGCCGCCAGGTGTTGGCGGACATCGGCGATGAGCAGTCGCTGCAGCAGAACCTCTCCACCTTCAGCGG
>CAWUND010000234.1:0-2454 GCA_963923815.1 uncultured bacterium | reverse complement strand
CGCACCACCCTGGTGATCGCCCACCGCCTCTCCACCGTGCGCCACGCCGATCGGATCGTGGTGCTCGACCAGGGCCGCATCGTGGAGAGCGGCAGCCATGAGCAGCTGATCGCCGCCGGCGGCGCCTACGTGAACCTGTGGCGGGTGCAGGCGGGGCTACGCGCCGATGAGGCGCTGCAGCTGTGATGGCGGCGCTGAACCACCCCACCCCTGCGGCGTGACATAGCTTTTCCCGATGACCAGCAGTGCCGCCTACCCCCTGCGCGATGAGCGCGGGCCGATGCTCAAAGCCATCGCCATCGGCCTCGGGGCGGGGCTGGTGCTGGCGGGGCCCCTGCACCTGCTGCTGGAGGGGGCCCCGGTGGGGGCCAACCACCAGCTGGTGAATCCCTTCAGCACGTGGACCGGCGCCGGCGCCAAGCAGGTGGTGATCCTGGGCACCGATGTGGGCGGTGGCAACACCGATGTGATGTACACCCTGCGGGTGAAGGACGGGGTCACCGAGCTGATCCAGGTGCCGCGCGACACCTACATCCAGTCGAAGCGCTACGGCACCCTCAAGGCCAACGCCCTCTACGCCTACGGCGGGCCGGAGCTGGTGAAGCAGGAGCTCAGCAAGCACTTCGGCCGGCCGGTGGAGCACCACATCCTGATCAACCTCTCCGTGATCCGGCGCCTGGGGGATTCCCTGGGGGGCCTGGAGGTGGATGTGCCCCAGCGCATGCTGTATCACGACAACAGCCAAAACCTGCACATCGATCTGCAGCCCGGCCGGCAGGTGCTGCGGGGCAAAAACATCGAGGGCTTCCTGCGCTTCCGCCACGACGGCCTGGGCGACATCGGCCGCCTCGATCGCCAGCGCCTGCTGCTCAAGGCCCTGTTTGATCAGATCACCAAACCGGAGAGCCTGGTGCGGCTGCCCTCGCTGCTCACCGCCGCCGGCAAGGACATGAAGACCGACCTGGGCCCCATGGAGATCGGCGGCCTGATCACCGCCATGGCCGGCACCCGCTTCGATGCCAAACGGCTGGGCGGCCGCCCCGAGATGCGCGATGGCCTCAGCTACTGGATCCCCGAGTGGCCCGCCCCGGAGGGCAGCGCCAGCGGCACCAAGGATGGGGCCCCCAAGCGCTATTCGTTCAACTTCTGATCAGGGGCGGCCGCCAGCTCCGCCCGGTAGGCCGCCGGCACCACCAGCAGGAACAGCCACCACCACAGCAGCACCCCCGCGGCCAGCGGCAGGCTCAGCCACCAGAGCCGCAGCCACCACCAGCTGCCCCCCACCACCGCCACGCCGGTGAGCACGATCGACCAGGGCTGACACCACCAGGGTTTCAGCGCCCACAGGCTGTCGGGCGGGGTGGAGCTGGGCGGGATCTCAGCCATGGCCCTCTCCGTTGCGGTGGTGTTGCGACAGCACCACCAGGGCCAGCAGCAGGGCCATCGCCGCCAGCACGGGCGTGGAGGCCGCCACCGTGACGCCCAGGGCCGCGGTGAACCAGATCGAGGCGGCGCTGGTGAGGCCGTGCACCTGGGGTGGCTGGTGGCCGCCCTTCTCGCCGGTGCGATCCACCAGGATCTCGCCGGCCCCCAGGAACCCCACCCCCGTGGCCACCCCCTGGATGGCACGGCTGCGGGCATCCAGGTCGGGGCCGGCCGCCAGCAGCATCAGGCAGGCGCTCAGCCCCACCAGCACGTGCACCCGCAGCCGGTTGGAGCCACTGCTGTGGGCGCGGTTGTAGCCCACCGCCAGGCCGCATAGCACCGCCAGGCCCATGCGCAGCAGGGCATCGAGGTCGGGGGAGAGCTGCAGGCCGATGGCGGGGCGAAGGCGCGATGCCCCCATTGTCGACGCCGCCGCCAGGGGCGCCAGAATCGAGCTGGCATCGGTGCCCAGCGTGCTCAGCCGCAGCAGCCTGCGGGCCGCCATCAAGATCAGCCTCGCCGCCGCCCTCGCGGGCGCCTGGGCCGTGAGCTTCAGCCAGGTGGAATTCGCCTGGTATCCGCTGCTGGCGGTGGTGATGTGCATGGACGAAACCGACACCCGCGTGGCGGCGGCCGCCCGGGCACGGGTGCTGGGCACCATCGCCGCCGGCCTGGTGAGCTTCCTGGTGCACACCGTGCTGGCGGGCTGGATCGGCCTCACGGTGACCCTGTTGATCGTGGTGCCGATGCTGCGGCTGCTGAAGTGGCAAGCCAGCCTCGGCACCGCCCTGGTGGTGAGCTCGATGCTGTTTCTGGTGGGGCGCTATGCCGAGCTGAATTGGCTCTATGTGGTCAACCGCACCGCCGACACCCTGGTGGGGGTGCTGGCCACCTTGATCGTGAACGCCCTGTTCTGGCCCATCAACCGGCTGGGGGAGATGAATGCCGTGGAACGGCAACTGCGGCGGCTGATGGCCCAGCGGCTGTCTCTTATACACATCTGACGCTGCCGACGAAGGCTTAGGTGTA
>CAWUND010000233.1:0-2456 GCA_963923815.1 uncultured bacterium | reverse complement strand
CCACTGGGCCGTGGTGGCTCTGCTGTAATGGCTCCGACACCTGCACAACACCGAGTCGCCATGGGCCCTGTGATCTATCTCTCGCTCGTGGGCGGCGGCCTGGTGGCTGCGGCCGCCATCTCCTTTGTGCTGCGCGGCATCAAGCTGATCTGATCAGCCTTAGCTGAGGCTGGCGGGGCCGAGCCGCATCTGGCGGTGCTGCAGCAGCTCCGCCACACCGAGCAGCGCGCCGAGGCTCCCCAGGAGCGCCAAGGTGCCCCAGAGGCCGCCGGGCATCACCCCGGTGAGCAGCGCGGCGGCGAGGCCGCTGATGCCCCCGCCCCCAAGAAACGCGATCTGGCCCAGGCCCGCCATGCGGCCGCGCAGCACCTGCGGGGCATGCACCTGGATGATCAGGTTGGTGCCCGCCAGCAGGCAGGCGGTGCCGGCGCCGATCAAGAAGGCCATGGCCAGGCCCCACGCCTGGCTTGCGTGCAGGCTGAGCCCCAGCTGGGCCAAGCCCGTGAGCAGGGTGCAGCCCCCCAAGAGCAGCCCTGGCCGGCGGCTGCAGGCGGCGGCTCGGCGTTGCAGCAGCACCCCACCGCTGATGCTGCCGGCGGCGATCACGCTGGTGAACACCCCCAGGGCCACTGGGCTCGGCCCCAGCAGCTGCAGGGCCAACAGGGGCGCCAGGCCGGGGTGAAAGAAGCCCACCAGGCAGGCCACACCGGTGAACAGCAGCACATGCCGCAGGGGGGCTCCGCAGCCCCGCCAGGCGGCCCCCAGGCTCGCGCCTTCCCCCGGCTGGCTGCGCCGTTCCCGCTCCCGGGCCGGGGCCATGCACCACAGCAGCGTGGCGATGGGCAGCAGGTAGCTGGCGGCATCGAGGCCCAGGGCCAGGGTGGGGCCCGTGGCCGCCAGCAGCAGCCCGCCAATGGGCGGACCCACCAATTTGCCCACGTTGAAGATCACCGAAAAACTGGCCAGATAGGGCCCCAGTTGCTCCGGTTGCTCCACCAGCAGCGCCACGTACTTGTTGCGGGCCGTGAGCTCGTAGGTGCTGGCCACCCCCACCCCCAGGGTGCTGAGCAGCAGCAGCAGATCCTGCTGATGGCCGTGGCTCATGGGAATCGCCAGGGCCCCCAGGGCGGCGGCTGCGAACAGGGCCCATTGGGCCCGGATCAGCACCCGCTCGCTGCCGATGCGGTCGGTGAGCACCCCGGCGGCGCCGCTCACCAGCAGCGTGGGCAGGGTGAGCAGGGCGAAGTTGAGGGCCAGCAACAGGGGGTTGTGGGCCCCCTCCATCAGCAGCCAGCCCTTGGCGGTGAGGCCCGCGAAGGAGCCGGCGGTGCTCAGCCCCGAGGCCCACAAAAAGGTGGTGCGTTGATGCCGGGTGAGCCGGCTGCGCATCCGCCCGAGCGCCTGGCGCGGTTGGGCCACGGCACGGACGATCCGGTTCAAGCCCCGCTCCGGCGGGCGGCGAGGGCATCGCCCACCATCGCCTTCGCCCCCACCACCTCACCGATCAGGTCGTAGGTGTCGGCGGCGGTGATGCGCACCGGCACCATCGTGCCGGGGGCGGCGCTGAGGCCCCCCTCGCCCGGCATCACCCGCACCTCCCCATCCACCTCTGGCGCGAAGCGGGCGCAGCGGCCGATCATCTCGCCGCTGCTGGGGTGTTCCTGCTCGATCAGCACATCCACAATGCGGCCCACCCAGGTGGCGTTGCGGGCGGCGGCGATCGGCTGCTGCAGGGCCATCAGCCGGTCTTTGCGCTGCTGGGCCACCTCGGGGGGCACCGGGTTGGGCAGCGTGGCGGCGGGGGTGCCCTCCTCCGGCGAGAAGGTGAACACGCCCACGTGGTCGAACTGCTGCTCGGCCACGAACTCCAGCAGGTGCTGGAAGTGCTCCTCCGTTTCACCGGGGAATCCCACGATGAACGTGGTGCGCAGCACGGCATCTGGCAGTTGCTCGCGGATGCGGGCCAGCACGCCACCGGTGATCTCCGCCTGCCAGGGGCGGTTCATGGCCTTGAGCACCTCGGGGTGGCTGTGCTGCAGGGGCAAATCCAGATAGGGCAGCACGTTGGGCACATCCCGGTAGGCCTCCAGCACCTCCGGGGTGAGGCCCGTGGGATAGGCGTAGTGCACGCGGATCCAGGGGATCTCCACCTCCCCCAGGGCCCGCAGCAGCTGGGCCAGCTGCGGTTTGCCCGCCAGATCGAGGCCGTAGTTGGTGGTGATCTGGCTGATCAGCACCAGCTCCTGCACCCCCTGGGCGGCCAGTTCCTTGGCCTCGGCCACGATGCTCTCGATCGTGCGCGAGCGCTGATCGCCGCGCAGGTGGGGAATGATGCAGAAGGCGCAGCGGTAGTCGCAGCCCTCGGCCACCTTCAGGTAGGCGATCGCTTCGCTGGTGGTGCGGTAGCGGGGCAGGTGCTCATCGCCCACGAAGGTGGGGTTGGCGCTCACCTGGTT
>CAWUND010000232.1:0-2459 GCA_963923815.1 uncultured bacterium | reverse complement strand
GCGGCCAGCAGGGCCTCACCACGGCGGTGGATCTCGCGGGCGTAGTCGGTCCAGGTGCCCTGGCCCCAGTAGCGGAAGCAGCTGGTTTCCAGCAGCAACAGGTGCAGCAGGGCCCCTTGGTAGGCGGGGCTGCGCGTCACCGCCGGATCGGCGGCCACCAACGGATCAAACCGGGCATGGAAGGCGGCGCTGAGCTGCTGCATGGGCTCCAGCACGCTCTCGTAGCCCCGCACCCAGCTGAGGTTGTTGGTCCAGGACGCCCCCTCCATGGCGAAGCCCGGATCCTCCGCCTGCAACACCGCCAGGGCCTCGGCCAGCGCCACCGCACCGCGACGGTCACCCAGCCGTTGCCAGAGCCGGTGCTGCCCCACCGCCTGAATGGCGGGGTAGTCGTCGGCGCGAACGCCGTCGGCCTCCAACAACTCCAACCATTCGGTGCCGTTCACGGCAACGGTGGCGCCCTCCCCTGCAGCCAGGCGCCGATGGGCCTGCTCAAAGGCCGGCGGGAATTCATTCATCATCACGCCGCCGTTCTCGCCGTCGGCGATCTGGCTCACCAGGGCCGGCACCGTGCGCCCGCCCAGGGGCTGGCGGGCCAACCCCAGCGCCTCGTAGCAGGGCTGCATCTGGCCCACCAGCTTGGTGTCGGAGCCCTGGGTTTTGATCAGGGCCAGGATCGACACCTCCTCACCCTGGGCGTTGCGGGCCACCAGGCGGTTGGGCAGGAGGGTCTGCTGGCGGCTGAGGGGGGATCCATCGGGGTTCTCCACGCTGTGCTCCTGCACCAGCAGCCAGCGGTAACCGCACTCCCGCAGGGCGCTCACCAGGGCAAACAGCGTGTCGGGGTGGTTGGGCAGGTGCATCTCCGGCGGCGAGAAGCCCTTCACCCGCCCCAGGGCCTCGAGCCCGAACTGGGCCGCGAATTGGTGCTGCCAGGCCAGCAGCTGCAGCTTGAGGTCGGGGATGGGGGTGGAGGGGGCCACCGCATGGCCCCAGAAGGTGCCCAAAAACTCCACATGGGGCGTGAGCGCCGGATCGGTGGCCAGCCGCCGTAGGGCCTCCAGGATGTCGCCGCGGCCCATCTGCTCAAAGCCCCAGAGCAGGGTGCCGGAGTAGTCGAGCATGATCCGCGGGTTGCAGCCCTCCGCGATCAGCCGGGGCAGGATGTCGACCAGGCGCCGGTAACACTGGGCGAACGGCTCGGCGTTGTGGTTGTCGCCCTCCCCCGGGTGCTCCTGCATGTACTGCAGGTGGGAGATCAGCCCCCCATCCGCGCCGGCGGGAATGGTGGGCTGGTGCATGTGCAGGGCACAGGCAAAGGCAGACTGCAGCCCCCCCAGGCGCAGGTTGGAGCCTGGCGCCGCCACGGGCCCCGGCCGCTGCACCAGCGCCAGGATCTCCGCTTCCCGGCCCGCGATCGGGGGCAGCCCGCTTGGCTCCATGGCGCCCCCGGCAGAGCCATCACTCTGGGGCACTGGGGCGATGGCGGCAGCCACAACCGACACCCTGGCCGTGGCAGCCTCGGGCGATGACACGCTTCCCCACCATCCAGCGGTTGCTGAGCAGCTGTGCTGCCCTGCTGGTGCTGCTCAGCCTGGCGACCCCGGCCTGGGCCCAATTCAGCCTGCCGCCGCTGCCCTACGCCCCTGAGGCCCTGGAGCCCGCCATCGACGCCAGCACGATGACGATCCACCACGACCGCCACCATGGCGCCTATGTGGCCAACCTCAACGGCCAAATCAAGGCCAACCCCGCCCTGGCCCAACTCAGCCTCGACGCCCTGCAGGGGCAGATTTCCAAGTTTCCGGCGGCGGTGCGCAACAACGGTGGCGGCCACTGGAACCACAGCCAGTTCTGGGCGGTGATGGCGCCGCCGGGGCAGGGGGGCAGCCCCTCCGAGGCGCTGCTGGCGGCGATCAACGCCAGCTTTGGCTCGCTGGAGGCGATGCAAACCCAGTTCAGCCAGGCGGCGGCGGCGCGGTTTGGCTCCGGCTGGGCCTGGCTGATCCGCAAGCCGGATGGGGCCCTGGCGATCACCAGCACCCCCAACCAAGACAACCCGCTGATGGATCTGCCCGAGCTGGAGCGGGGCACACCGCTGCTGGGGCTCGACGTGTGGGAGCACGCCTACTACCTGCACTACCAAAACCGCCGACCCGAGTACATCAGCGCCTGGTGGAGCGTGGTGAATTGGGACGAGGTCAACCGTCGTTTCGCCGCCAGCGCATGACCGGCAACCTGCAGGCCATTGGCTTTCTGTTCACCTGGGTGCTGGGCTGGGGCATCGGCGGCTCGCTGATCGATGCGGGCCTGATCAACGCCGGCGTGTATTCGCTGGAGGGGGGCCAGCTGGGCACCGCCATCACCTTTGTGCTCTGGAGCCTGCTGTGGGGCGGCGGTGGCGTGTGGCTCTACCGCTATTGGACCCGCACCGACGGCACGCCGCCTCAGACGTAGCG
>CAWUND010000231.1:0-2499 GCA_963923815.1 uncultured bacterium | reverse complement strand
AGCAGGTAGGAGCACATGCCCACCAGCTCCCAGAACACATAGATCTCCAGCAGGTTGGGGCTGATCACCAGCCCCAACATCGAACTGCTGAACAGGGCCAGGTAGGTGAAGAAGCGCACATAGCCCTTGTCGTGGGCCATGTAGCCATCGGAATACACCATCACCAGCAGGGCGATGGTGGTGACCAGGGCCAGCATCACGGCCCCGAGGGCATCCACCCGGAAACCCATCTCCAGGGTGAAGCTGCCGGCGCTGGCCCAGTTGAACAGCACTTCGGTGGCGCCGGCCCCCGCCAGTTGCTGTGCCAGCACGGCATAGCTGAGCACCGCTGCGGCCCCCACGCAGCTGATCAGCAGCAGCGCCACGGGTTTGCGCAGCCGGTTGATGGTGCGGTTGAAACTGATCAGCCCCAGGCCCACCAGGCAGGCCCCCGCCAGGGGCAACACCGGAATCAGCCAGGCGAGTTCGGCGGGCGAGGGCATCCGGCGCTGGGGCAGTCGGCTCGAGTGTAGGCAGGCCTTTGCTGGCTTTCTGCGGCTCTGTTGGGGGGCGCGGATCAGCCCAGCCAGTGGGCCAGGGCGGTGCGGGAGAAGGCGGTGGCACCGGCGCCGATGAAGCGGTGCGCCCACCAGAACACCCCCACCGCGATGGCGATGCCCAGCTGCGCTGGCCGCAGGAATTCCGAGAGCACCAGCGTCTGGCGGCCATCGAGCACCGCCCGGAAGGGCAGCACCGAGGTGCTGGCTTTGAGCTCCTCGAAGGCGGGGCCGAAGCGGTTGGCCAGGCGGCGATCGCCATTCCAAACCGCAAACAGGTGGTGGGCGATCAGCCCCACGCAGGCGGCCACCATGAAGCTGCTGCCGATCCAGAGCAGGTGGGTGGCGCACCAGAGGATCTGACCCACCGCCTGGGGGTGGCGGCTGATGCGGATGATCCCGGTGGCATAGAGCCGCACCTGGGGTTTGAGCACCGCCGGGATCTCTAGCAGGTTGTAGGTGGCGGGGTAGAGGAACAGAAAGCTGATGGCGGTGCCCACCCACACCAGGGGCACGATCCAGGGTTGGTCCTGGAGGTTCCAGAGGCGCACCCCGTCGTAGCGGTGGGCGAGGAAGTAGCCGATCACCACCACGGCGGAAGGGATGCTCACGGCGGCGAACAGCAGCCGCCAGGCCCGCTCGCCGATGCGCTCCGCCCCCCAGGCCCGCAGGGAGGCGCCGCCGCTGTGCAGCACCGCAAACGCCAGCAACAGCGCCAGCATCACCCAGCTGCTGTGGTGCAGATCGCTGGGGGCCGACAGGGGGGGCTGCACGCGGGGTTGTCTCAGGGAGCGGCGATTCTCGCCATCCGCCTGAGCGGCCGGTGATCCCCCCTAGAGTTCATCACCGACGCGGAAGCGCAGCGCCCCTGCATGGCTGATCTGCCCTTCACCCTTGATCAGCTGCGCATCCTGCGGGCCATCGCCAGCGAAGGCAGTTTCAAGAAGGCTGCCGACAGCCTGTACGTGACCCAGCCGGCCGTGAGCCTGCAGATCCAAAACCTGGAGAAGCAGCTGGATGTGTCGCTGTTCGACCGGGGCGGCCGCAAGGCCCAGCTCACCGAGGCCGGGCACCTGCTGCTCAGTTACTGCGATCGCATCCTCAGCCAGTGCCAGGAGGCCTGCCGCGCCCTCGACGATCTGCACAACCTCAAGGGCGGTTCGCTGATCGTGGGGGCCAGCCAGACCACGGGCACCTATCTGATGCCCCGGATGATCGGCCTGTTCCGTCAGAAGTACCCGGATGTGGCGGTGCAGCTGCAGGTGCACAGCACCCGGCGCACCGGTTGGAGCGTGGCCAACGGCCAGATCGACCTGGCCATCATCGGCGGGGAGCTGCCCAGCGAACTCAACGAGCTGCTGCAGGTGCTGCCCTACGCCAGCGATGAGCTGGCCTTGGTGCTGCCCACCAAGCACCCCTTGGCCCGCCTGCCCGAACTCAGCAAGGACGACCTCTACCGGCTGGGGTTTGTGTGCCTGGATGCCCAATCCACCACCCGCAAGATGGTGGACCAGCTGCTGGCCCGCTCCGGCCTGGATGTGGCCCGCCTCAAGATCGAGATGGAGCTCAACTCCTTTGAGGCCATCAAGAACGCCGTGCAGAGCGGCCTGGGGGCGGCCTTCCTGCCGGTGGTGTCGATCGAGCGGGAACTGGCCGCCGGCAGCCTGCACCGCCCGGCCCTGGCTGACCTCTCGGTGCGCCGCCAGCTGAAGCTGATCAGCCACCCCTCCCGCTACTGCTCCCGGGCGGCCGATGCCTTCCGCAAGGAGGTGCTGCCGGTGTTCGCCAGCCCCGATAGCCCCCTGCGCCGGCCCCTGTTGCAGAACCAGCCCGCCGCCACACCGGAAGCCCAGCCCCAGGCCTGAGCCTCAGAACTGATCGGCCTCGGGGGTCACGCCGACGGTGTCATCGGCCACACCCTTGGTCAGGAACTTGTTCTCGTTGATGTCCGTCTGGTAGACGC
>CAWUND010000230.1:0-2524 GCA_963923815.1 uncultured bacterium | reverse complement strand
TTCCCCCTACGCCTCCAGGGTGCAGTTCACGGCCAGCTCGAAGGGCACGCAGCTGTTGGGCAGGGTGAGCAGTTGGCTGGTGAGGGCGGCCAGGTCTTGGGGTTGGGTCATCGCGGGTTTGGGCAGGGATGACACGCCGGCGGCCATGTCGGTGTTGACCCAGCTGGGGCACACGGCGGTGACGCGGATGCCCTGCTCCCAGCCTTCGTTGCGCATGGTTTGGCAGAGGCCCATCAGGGCGAATTTGCTGGCGGTGTAGCCCGCCAGCCGCCCCTTGGAGCGCTTGCCGCTCATCGACACCAGCACCACCACCCGCCCTTGGCCGTGGGCGGCCAGGTGCGGCCAAGCGGCCCGCACCAGCCGCCAGGGCCCCATCACATTCCCCCGCCACAGCTGCTCGATCTCCGCCTCCTGGCCCGCGTCAAACAACAGCGGCACCCGCGAGAACAGGCCGGCGCTGGCGATCACGCTGTCGATGGCGCCGAAGCGCGCCACGCTGGCGGCCACCCAGGCCTCCGCCGATCCCGGATCCTCCGCCCCGTAGGGGTGCAGCAGCAGGTTGGGGTGTTGGGCGGGATCGAGGCCGCTGCCGTGCAGTGCCTCGGGGTGGCGCACCCCGAGGCTGAGGCGATGGCCCTCCGCCAACAACCGTTCGGCGATGGCACGGCCGATGCCACGGCTGGCGCCGCTGATCAGCAGGGTGCGCTGCGGCCCGTTCGCCATCAGTTGGGCATCGTCACGAACTCTTCGGCCACGCTGGGGTGCAGCGCCATGGTGCGGTCGAAGTCGGCCTTGGTGGCGCCCATGCCGATGGCGATCGCCGCCATCTGGATGATCTCGGCGGCGTGCTCGCCCACCATGTGGCATCCGAGCACCCGCCCGCTGGCTTGCTCCACGATCAGCTTCAGCAGCACCTTGGGGTCGCGGGCCGGCAGCGCCTGGCTCATGGGGCGGAAGCGGGCGCGGTGCACCCGGATGCCGTCGGCGCCGTGGCGTTCGATCGCCTGCTCTTCGGTGAGCCCCACGCCGGAGAGCTCCGGCTGCGAAAACACCGCACTGGCCACCAGCGCGTGGTCCACCTGCCGCGGTTTGCCGCCCCACACCGTGTCGGCCAGGGCCCGGCCCTCATCGATCGCCACCGGGGTGAGGTTGATGCGGTCGGTCACGTCTCCCACCGCGTAGATGTGGGGCACGTTGGTGCGCTGATCGGCATCCACCGGAATGCGGTGGCCCTCCATGGCCACGCCGGCGGCCTCCAGGTTGAGCCCCTCCAGGAAGGGCCGGCGGCCGGTGGCCAGCAGCACGCCGTTGCAGCCGATCCGCTCGCCGCCTTCGGTGATCAGGGTGAGGTCGCCGGGCTGCCCTTCGATGGCGGCCGGGCTGTGGGCCAGGCGGATGTCGATGCCATCGGCCTGCATCGCCTCCTGCACCGCCCGCGCCGATTCCAGATCGAAGCCCCGCAGCAGGTGATCGCCACGCACCAGCTGGGTCACCTGCACCCCCAGGCCGTTGAGGATGCCGGCGAATTCGCAGGCGATGAAGCCGGCTCCCACCACCACCACCCGCTCGGGGAAGCGCTCCAATTCGAACAGGTCGTCGCTCACCCACCCCAGCTCGGCGCCGGGGATGTGGGGGCGATGGGGGCGGCCCCCCACGGCGATCAGGATGCGCTCCGCCTGCAGCCGCTGCAGCTCCTGGCCATGGGCGTCATGCACGGCCACGCTGTGGGCATCCGCCAAGCGGCCCCAGCCGCGCACCAGCTCCACCCCCGCCTTCTCCAGAAAGCCGATGTGCAGTTGGTTGAGCCGATCCACCTCCGCCCGCACGCGGCGGAGCAGTTCGGCGCTGTCGCTCTGGCTGGGGCCCACGCTCCAGCCGTAGCTGGGGGCATCCGCCAGCAGGTGGCGCATGGCGGAGCCGTACACCAGCAACTTCTTGGGCACGCAGCCGCGGATCACGCAGGTGCCGCCCACCCGATCCCCCTCCACGATCGCCACCCGCGCGCCGTAGGACGCGGCCCGCTTGGCCGCCGCCAGGCCGCCGGAGCCGGCGCCGATCACCACCAGATCAAAGCTGTGAGTCATGGGTTCGCGAATCAGGACAGGTGAGGGTTGGTGGTGCCATCGGCCGTTGCGGCGGGTGGCGGAAGCAGGGCCCCCTCCAGCAGGGCTCCCTCCAGCAGCGCCCCCTGCAGCTGGGCGTCACGCAGGTCGCAGCCTCTCAGGTCAGCCTGGCGCAGATCGCAGCCACGCAGATTGGCGCCATAGAGGCAGCTGCCCTGGAGCTGCGCTGCATGCAGGTTGGCCCCCTCCAGTAGGGCGAAGCTGAGGTCGGCCGCACTGAAGTCGGCGGCGCCCAGGTCGGTGAGCTGATCGAGGCCGGAGCGGAAGTCTGCCTCCACCAGCCGGGCCTGGCGCCAGCGGCTTCCCGCGGCCACCACACCGCGCAGACAGGTGCGATGCAGCAGGGCGCCATCGAAGCAGGCCCGCTGCAGGCGCGACGCCGATAGATCGGCCTCATGCCA
>CAWUND010000229.1:0-2536 GCA_963923815.1 uncultured bacterium | reverse complement strand
GCGCGTCTTGCCTGAGACAATCAAGCGGCTCGACGGTAGCGTTCTTTGAGGAACTGATAGGCCTCGTTGAGGCGTCGCATTGCATCCGGTGACCCGCCCGCATCGGGGTGGTGGCATTGCGCTTGTTCTCGGTAAGCCTCACGGATGTCCTTCAAGGAATAGGGGCGGTCAGCCACGGTGGAGAGATGCAGCAGGCGCAGGGCCGCATGCACGGTCATGGAGTGGTCGATCGCCTCGAACGACATCGTGCGCTTCTGTCGGCTGCGGTGGCGCTGCACAAATCGGGTGATCAGATTGGGAATGCGCAGGCTGAGGCTGGCTCCGCTGAACGGGTCTTCCAAAACACCCGCGGCCACCACGATCCGCTCCAGGCTTGGGTCGCCATCGGGCCAGCTGGGACAAAAGGAGCAGACCACCTGCTGCGCCAGGTTCCAGCTGAAGGGGCGACCGTCGCTGGGGTCGCACTGGGGCCAGACATCACGGGCCAGCCACACCATGGCGGCCTCGGTGACCGCCTCCGTGGGCGCTTGGCCGTACACCTCCTGCCAGTGGTTCTGAACCGTGCCCAGGGCCTCCTGGAGCTGGCTTGACCCCAGCAGCTCGAGTCCTTGATCGCCTGGATCTCGCTTCGGCTCGGCCCGGAGGCTGCGTTGCACCTCGCGGGCCTGTTGGCGCACAAAACCCGGTAGCTGGATGCCCGCCTTGGCCCGTGGCCGGGGGGCCGCAGAGCCAAACCCAAACGTCTGTTCAGGTATCTCATCAAAGACCGTTCCCTGGTCCCGCAACGAGACCAGTTCGCTCTGAATGAGCACAATGGCGCGGCTGTCGTTGTCCTCGGATTCACCGCCGGAGGGGGCCGCCTGGTGCAACGGGATGGAGGCATCCAGGCTGTCCTCCTCGTCGTCGTGGGTCTCAAGCACCTCCCGCAGCAACTGCTCCACCGCTGGGCCCCGGCTGCGAAACCCCAGCTGCGTTTTGGCGGCATCGATCGCCTTCAGCAGCTCCTCGCTGAGCTCGAGCGTGATGCGACGTTTGTCGGTTTCCCGCTGCCCCACGCCCTGCTGATCAATCCCCCTGAGGCTATCGGCCCATCAGGGATTCGATGAACCGTTGCTGGGCTTCGACCGCCTGCTGATACCGCTCCATCAAGCTCTGGCTCATGCGGGTGGGCGGTGCCACCGATGCCGGAAGCGTGGCGGCCGTGGGAGTTGTGGGGGGTGCGGCCACCCATCCCGGCGCCATCACCACGGCGGGCTCCGGTGCCAGCCCTGCGGTGGCAGCCTGCAACTCCGGTTCCGCAAGGGCTGGCACGGCAGGTTTGGGCTGGGGCTTGGGGGGACGGCTCTGGGCGGCGGCCAGCAGCCGCTCCCGTTCACGCAGTTGCACCAGTTGCTGTTCGGGCACCACGCTCAACAGGTGGCCTGGGGTCGCATCGGCGGGGTACACGAGCGTCACCTCCACCCGGTTCACCTGGCCAGGTTTGAGATTGAGGTTGGCGAGGGGAAGGCTCTGGCCCGAGCGCATGCCGACGTGCACCTCCTGGTAGCCCTCATCGGTTTTGATGCCGATCGAACCGCGGAACGCGGTGAAGTGGCGGCCGTTGGGGGCTGGGTGACTCAACACCAACGCATAGGGGCCACTGCCCTTCAACAGCAACTCCACCTTGAAGCGCACCCCATAGGTGCCCACGTTGTCCAGCGACGAATCCAGCATGCGCGCCGCCAGGGGGTTCACCTGGATCTCGCCGGTGCCGAAGTCATGGCGGTTGGTGCTGGTCAGGGGCACATGCAGGGGGGACTGGTCGAGGTCGTGATCCACCCGCGCCTCATAGCGGTCGCCCAGGGCCACACCCGCCACCCGCGAAAACACCGCTCCACTCTGGATTTGGTTCACCCGACTGAGGTAGATGCGACCGGGGGCCAGGCGGCCGCTGTCGAGCACGGCCAGGATGTCGAGGTCGCTGGTGGGGTCTTCTGCGGCCACCACGGCCATCTGGAACGGCCCATCGCTGCGGCCCTTCAACAGGGCATTGGCAATGCCCTTGGCAGGTAGGGCGGTGCTGAACAGCACCAGTCGGCTGTAGGGGGGAATGGTGATCTCATCGGCCAGGCGCCGATCCAATTGCTGCCGCAACATCTGCACAGCGGTCGCGTCCCCAGGGCCCGTGTTCCATGGGCGCGGTCCTAGGGGTTTGACCCCCATCAAATTGGTGGCCAGGTAGGGGGCCTCAAAGCTGTTGCGCACGGCACCCTCGCTAAAGCGCAGGTGCACCGGGTTAGGCCCTGGATTGATCAGGATCGTGGCGAGCGTGAGTTCACCCCGGCGGCCACCGGGAAGGCTGATGCGGCTGCGGTCCTGTGGGTGGTACTTGTGGTGCACATGCAGCCCGAACTCACCGTTGAAGGTGTAGGTGGCGTTCTCAAGGGGTTCGTTGGTCTCGGCGCTGATGGCCGTGCCTGGCGTGGTGCTCACCAAAATCCCAGGGCCGAGCACCTCCTCCGGTTGGTTGGAGTGCAGCACCGGAACACTGTTGAAC
>CAWUND010000228.1:0-2545 GCA_963923815.1 uncultured bacterium | reverse complement strand
AAGGTGCTGCCCATGGGCTCGGGGTTCCAGAGCAGCTGCCGGGCCGTCCAGGGCAACATGCTCATCGGGTTGTAGCCGGGCTTGATCAGCCCCTGTTCGAAGCCGTACTGCTCCAGGTGGGTGTGGGGCTGCAAACCGATGAAAAAGATGGCCGGCTCCACCTTGTCGGCGCCGAAGATGCGCTCGAGCTCGCGCTGGTAGGCCACGGTCTGGCGGATCGTCTCGGGGCGCTCGTCGATCACGTTGAACGAGTAGTTCACCGACACGTGGGCCCGGAAACCAGCCCGCGCCAGCAGGCGGCAGTTGTCGAGCACGGTGCGCAGGTTGTAGCCCATGCGCATCTTGCGCACGAGCTCCTGGGAGCCTGAGGTGATGCCGATCTCGAAGTAGTCCATGCCGGTGGCCACCATCAGCTCCGCCAGCTCGGCGTCGAGGTTGTCGGCGCGGATGTAGGCGGCCCAGCGGATGTCGCTCCAGCCTTCCGCCTGGATCGCCCGCAACAGCTGCTTGGCGTCGTCGATGTAGCGGCGCGCCGGGATGAACTGGGCATCGGTGAACCAAAAGCCCCGCACCCCACGGGCATAGAGCTGACGCATCTCGGCGATCACCTCGTCCACGGGGTTCACCCGCACCGCCTTGCCCTCCACCACCGTGTACACGCAGTAGCAGCAGTTGTGGGGGCAGCCGCGCTTGGTCTGCACGCCCACGTAGAAATCGCCGCCGTCGAGGTACCAATCCAGCTGCGGCCAGATGGAGGCGATGTAGTCGTAGTTGCAGGCGGTTTTCTCCATGCCCGCCGGCTGCTCGTGGATGAGGCCCGGCCGGGGCGCCTCCCCCGCCAGGAAGCAGCGTTCAGCCGCCAGCGACTCGCCGCGGATCAGCTTCTCCAGCAGCGGCTCCCCCTCCCCCACCGACACCACGGTGCCGCGGGGCAACTGCCGGCCCAGCTGCTCGTAGAACACGCTCACCGCCCCACCGCCGAGCACCGCCAGGGCCTGGGGCTGGTGGCGGCGGGCCCGGCGCAGGCCGCGGCGCACCAGCCGCAGGTTGCGCCACAGCTCGCCGTAAAACGAGCCCATCAGCCGCAGCCCCCCCAGGGCACCCCGCAGACGCCGCAATGGATTGCGGGCATAGAACACCTCAAAAGAGTTCTGCAGCGGATTGCCACCGCGGCCATCCACCGGGGCATAGATCTGGATGTCGCGCCAGGAGAACACCAGCAGGGTGGGGCGGAAGGCGTCGATCCGCTCCAGCAGCACCGCCTCCACATCCAGCAGCGGCACCGCCGCCAAATCGAGAATCTGCTGCGGCAGCGCCGGGAACTGCTTGTGCAGGTGATCCGCCAGGTACACCGGGCCGATCGGAAAAATTGGGTTGCAGGGCAGCCGCACCAGCAGCACCCGCTGATCACCGGGGGTGGGCTGATTCAAACGGCGGGGCCAAGGCAAGTGCGGACGCTAACAAGCGTGGTGGGTGGCCGAGGCGTGCTCCCGCTCCAGCCCCTGGGCCAAGCGCTCCACCCGCTGCCGCAACGGGGTCGGCAACCAGGGCCACCACGTGCGGTGCACGCACAGCCGTGGCCGCAGCCGCCAACCCTGGCGCCCCAACACCGCCGCCAGCTGCTGGGGCGTGGGCTGGGGGTAGGCCGGATTGATCACATCGGCGCTGTCGATGCCGCCCAAATCGTCGATGCCGGCCTCGAGGGCCTCCGGCAACGCCTGCAGCGGCCAGAGGTTGGGGGGCATCTGCAGGTGCACCTCCGGCGGCAGCAGCCGGCGGGCCAAGGCGATGGTGGCCAGCAGATCACGCCGCTCCTGGCCATCCAGCGGCCGGCCCTGCTCGCCGTCGGGGCGCCAGGGCTGCAGGATCACCTCCTGCAGGTGACCCCAGCGGCGTTGCAGCTGGGCCAACAGCTCCAGGGCCTGGCGCCGCTCAGCCGGGGATTCCCCCACCCCCAACAGCAGACCCGTGGTGAACGGCAGCCCCAGGCGCCCCGCCTGCTCCAGCTGCCCCAGCCGCACCGCAAGCCGCTTGCTGGGGGCCCGCTGGTGCAGGCGGTCGTAGGCGGGGCCCAGGCCCTCCAGCATCAACCCCATGGAGGGGTTGAGGCGGGCCAAGGCGGCCATCTCGCGCCGATCCAGGGGGCCGGCATTGGTGTGGGGCAAGCGGCCCTCCGCCAGGGCCAGGCGGCTGAGGGCCAGCAGGCGCCGCCACCAAGCCGCCCGCTCGGGAGAGCCAGGCGCCACCTCTCCACTCAGCAACAACACCTCACGGGCCAGGGGGCGCCGCCGCAGCTGCAGCAGAGCCTCCGGCGGATCCAAGGGCTGCGCCCGATCAAGGGGCAACCGAAAACTGCAGTAGCCGCAGTGGTTGAAGCAACCACGGCTGGGCACCAAGGTGACACTCGGACTCCAGGTGATCGCGCCCCCGGGGGCCACGGCTCAACAAGCAACGCTGATGCCATTGATTAGCACCGCTGTTGGCTGCAGCGGGGCGCCGAAGTCTTAAAGGCTCGCAACAGGGCGCAAACATCCGTTACATTCGC
>CAWUND010000227.1:0-2555 GCA_963923815.1 uncultured bacterium | reverse complement strand
CCATCAGGGCGTACACCAGCACGATCACCACGCCCCAGCGCGCCATGCGGCCAGAGAGGTTGCTGGGCTTCCAGCGAAACAACCTCTGGGCAGCTGACGGTGGTCGGGTCGAAGCGCTCATCGCCGCTCACCATGCCACCAATCCCTTCCATCTCCAAGCCGATAGGGGCTTAGCGGGGGAACCCTGAATCCGTCCTTCGTCTTCAGTCCATGGCGCTCACACCGCTGCGTTCTTCACCGGGCAGGCATTTCAGCCATCGCTCCCTGCCTCGTTCCGCCGCCGCCGGCTTCAGCTTGGTGGAATTGATGATCGCGGTGGCGATCGTGGGCATCCTCACGGCCATCGCTCTCCCCAACCTGGCCCGTCAGACGGACAAGGCCAAGGCCACTGAGGCCAAGATCCTGGCCAGTGCGGCCGCCAAAGAGGCCCAGATCGCCTGGTCAGAGGGTGGCCGTGATGGGCTCAACACCTGGCAGAGCGAACAGTGCCCTGCGGCGACGCGCCAATTCAGCTTCAACTGCACCATCACCAGCGACACTGACGCGCGCATCACGGGGACGGGCAGCAGCAGCTCCGGTGGTCTGGCGGGCAAAACCATCACCGCCAAGGTGAACCCCAGCCAAGGCGGCGAGATTCTGTTCTGTGGCACAGCCCAAGGTCTGGGGAGCTGCTAACCCCAACACGGCGCGGGGGAGAATCAGGTCTCCCCCAAAAGGGCCGTGGACACGATCCGCTGCGGCATCCGCCCTGGCAACGCCGCAAATTGTTGAACCAAGCGCAAGGCCACCAAATGGTTCTGCGCATCCAAACAGGCGGAAAAAGACTGCGAGGCCGAGCCAGCCAACTCCACCAGGGAGTCGCCATCGGCCTTGAGCATGTCTCCACATCGGAGCCAATGGGCTGGCACCTCCGCCAGCCCATCGATCACCACCCTGTTCTGCGGCGCAGCCCCCACCGAGAGTCGGCCATCGAGGCCATAGGCCGGGCCGCAACGCATCAGCACACGCCCGCGCCAGATGGCGCTTGGGGCTGAGCCCACGGAATAGGTGACAGCCCCGGCGCTGGTGCTGAGGTGCAGCACCGGCAAACGATCCGCCAGGCTGCAACCGTGCTGCTCGAGCTGCGGCGTGGAGCTGATGGCCGTGGCCTGGGCCAGATCAGCCTTGATCAGGGCCAGGGTGCGGCGCTGCACCGCCCGTTCCCGCAGCAGCCGAGCCAGCCGCTGACCGTTCTGCCCCTCATCGAGCAGTCCTTGCAGCATCACGCCACTCAGCAGCAGCCCCAGGCTTAGGGCGAGCATCAGCTCCAAAAGCGAAAAACCCGCTGACGCTTCAGAGCGACGGATCCGGCTCACAGCCCTGGCCTCGATCGCGCCCCAAGCGGGTGATGCCCAACGGCAGGGCCAGCACCAGGCAGCGGCGCAGGGCCGTGCCAGCGGTGCTGAGCACCACCGTTCCTCCGTCCAACACCAAACCATTGGCCGCGAAACGCAACACGGCCGGCAGGTTGTGCACCACCCGCAGCTCGGCGGCGGCGATCGGCTCCTGGAGAGTCTCCAGACCGGGCCGGCAGGGCGGCAATGCCCCTCCACTGGGAGGCCCCCAAGCGGCCCCAGCCAAGCTCAAACCGCAAGGGTGCCCACTGGCTTGGGCTTCGGCGCGGGACCGCTGCAACCCCTGCTCCAGGCGCCGGGTGGCTGCCTCCAAACGTTGCCGCGCCAAGCGCTCCGCGCCGTTGTGGAACCCCATAGCCGCCAGCAGCCCCAGCACCACCAAGGCCACCAGCAGCTCCGGCAAGGAAAAGCCCCCGGCACCGGTCTCTGATCCGGCAGCCTTCAACACAGCCCCAAGCCCGCTGCGGTGAACCAACGCTGCCGCTGTGCCTGGGGCCAACGCACCTGCAACCCCACACCAGCGGCATCGGCGCTGTAAAGCCGTTGCAGAGGGGCGGCCGCCGGCCATGCCTCCGCTGCGGCCCTGAGCTGGTCGGCCGTGGGGCAGCTCTGGCCCCGCGGCCACTGCTGGCGCCACTGCCGCTGCAGCAGCAAGCGATCACGCTCGATCTGATCCCGCAGCATCTGGCGCTCCACCTGCACCTGGCCGCCACCGGCGGCTGCCCCCCAGAGCTGCAGGGAGCCCACCGCCGCCGACAGAAACAACACCGCCGCCACAAGGGTGTCGAGCACCGTCAGCCCCCGAGCGCCCGCAGGCCGCCGGCCTGCAGCTGAAAGCGCCCCCGCGGGCCCCCTTCCGCTTCCTGCAGCAGCAGCTGCGGCGGATCCGGGCTGGGTTCCCACTGGATCAGCTCCACGGAGGAGCCATCCACCGACAGATGGCGAAGGACCTCGGGATCCAGATCAGCTGGGCAGTCGGGTGGCAACGCCCCACGGACCCAAGACGTGGAAGGCAACAGCCGCAGGCAGCTGGCGGGGCCCTGCAGCTGGGCGGCCAGCAGCTGCGCAGCGGAGGCAAGACGATCCTCGCTCCGTTGCCGCTTCCACTCCAGCGCCTGCACCTGCCGCCCCTGCAGCACCATCCCCTGCAGCGACAGGCTG
>CAWUND010000226.1:0-2592 GCA_963923815.1 uncultured bacterium | reverse complement strand
GAGCAGCGGGTGCAGGCGGAGAGCCGCGCCGGCCTGGAGCTGCGCCGCGCCGCCCTGGGCAACGGGGCCGGCCGGCTGGGGGCGGCGCGGCTGGCGCTGGATCGGCTGGGATGATGCCGGCAGTGTCGCCCCGTCGCCGGCTGCTGTGAGCGTCCCCGACCCTTCGCCTGAGCTGCTGCAGCGGGCCGCCGCCGTGCGCCGCGCCGCCATGGACCTGGGCCGGCTCAGCGATGGCCAGCGCCGCGACGCCGTGCTGGCCATGGCCGATGCCCTGCAGGCGGAGGCCGAGGCAATCGTGGCCGCCAACGGGGCCGACCTGGAGGCCGCCGCCGCCGATGGGCTGGCGCCGGCCCTGGTGGCACGGCTGAAGCTGGATGCCACCAAGCTGGCCGGCGCCATCGATGGGGTGCGGCAGGTGGCCCAGCTCCCCGATCCCCTGGGGGTGCGGCAGCTGCACCGGGAGTTGGATGACGGCCTGGTGCTGGAGCGGTTGAGCGTGCCCCTGGGGGTGCTGGGGGTGATCTTTGAAGCGCGGCCCGATGCGGTGATGCAGATCGCGTCGCTGGCGGTGCGCTCCGGCAACGGCGCCCTGCTCAAGGGCGGCCGGGAGGCCAGCCGCAGCTGCGCCGCCATCCTGGGGGCCCTGCGGCGGGGGCTGGCGGCCAGCGCCGTGGCGCCCGAGGCCCTGGAGTTGCTCACCTCCCGCGAGGAGAGCCTGGGGCTGTTGAAGCTCGATGGGCTGGTGGATCTGATCATTCCGCGCGGCTCCAATGAGCTGGTGCGCTTCATTCAGGACAACACCCGCATTCCGGTGCTGGGCCACGCCGACGGCATCTGCCACCTCTACGTCGACCGGGAGGTCGACATCCCCCAGGCGGTGCGGGTGGCCATCGATGCCAAGACCCAATACCCCGCCGCCTGCAACGCGATCGAAACGCTGCTGCTGCACCGGCAGGTGGCGGAGGCTTTCCTGCAGCAGGCCCTGCCCGCCTTCGCCGCCGCCGGCGTGGGCCTGCGGGGGGATGCCGCCAGCTGTGCCTTGGGGGTGGAGCAGGCCGCCGATGAGGCCGACTGGCGCACCGAATACTCCGACCTGCTGCTGGCGGTGCGGGTGGTGGACGAGCTGCCCGATGCGCTTGAGCACATCCGCCGCTACGGATCCCGCCACACCGACGCCATCTGCACCACCAACGCCGCCACCGCGGAGACGTTCCTGCGGGGGGTGGACAGCGCTGGGGTGTACCTCAACTGCTCCACCCGCTTTGCCGATGGCTTCCGCTATGGCTTCGGCGCCGAGGTGGGCATCAGCACCCAAACCCTGCCGCCCCGGGGGCCGGTGGGGCTGGAGGGGTTGGTGACCTACCGCTACCTGCTGCGGGGGAATGGCCACATCGCCGCCGACTATGCCGGCGGTGGCCGCCGCTTCAGCCACCGCGACCTGCCGCTGTGAGCGTCGGCAGCGGCGACCGGATCCTGGTGCGGGGCCTGCGGCTCTGGGCCCACGTGGGGGTGCTCGAGCAGGAGCGGCTGCTGGGGCAGTGGTTTGAGCTGGATTTCAGCCTGGCCTGGGATCTGGCCGGCGCCGGCGCCAGCGATCAGCTGGAGCTCAGCCTCGACTACAGCCTGGCGATCACGGCGCTGCAGCGGCTGGCGGGGGAGCTGCGCTGCCTCACCCTGGAGCATTTCGCCGAGCGCATCCTCGATTGCCTCGAGCAGCTCTACGGCCCGGTGCCCGCAACCCTGGAGTTGCGCAAGTGCCGGGCGCCCGTGCCGGGGTTTGATGGGGTGGTGGGGGTGCAGCGCTCCCGCCACGGCCCAGGCGAGCGGGGCCTGGCCAGCTCCTGATGCCCCGGCGCCCCCTGGTGCTGCTGCATGGGCTGTGGGATACACCGCAGGTGTTTCGGCGGCTGGAGGCGGAGCTGTTGGGGCGCTGCCCGGAGTTGGAGCTGTGGGCGCCCCACCTGCGCGATCGGTGGGGGGCGGTGCCGCTGCAGGAGCTGGCGGCCACCCTGGCGCCCCAGATCAGCGCTCGCTTTGGCCCCGACAGGCCGATCGATCTGCTGGGCTTTTCCATGGGCGGCCTGGTGGGGCGGCTGTGGCTGCAGGACCACGGCGGTGCGGCCCGCTGCCGCCGCTTTGTGTGCCTGGGCAGCCCGATGCGGGGCACGCTCACGGCCCAGCTGGTGCCGCGGGCGCTGCTGGCCGGCATCGCCGACATGAAGCTGGGCAGCCCGCTGCTGCGCCACCTCGATGCCGGCACGCTGCGGCTGCAGGGGGTGGCCTGCACCAGCCTCTATTGCCGCACGGAGCTCACCGTGGTGCCCGGCTGGCGGGCGGTGCTGCCCGTGGGGGAGCGGCGGGCGCTGCCGGTGGCCACCCACCGGCAACTGATCGGCCACCCCCGCGCCCTGGCGGCGGTGGCGGATGTGCTGTTGGCGCCGGATTAAACCGCCACCAAACCGGAGTGGCGGATCAGGGCTTCGCTGCTGGGCTGGCGGCCGCGGAAGGCTTCGAACACCTGCTTGGGGTCGAGGCTGCCGCCGAGGCTGAGCACCGTGTCGCGGAAGCGGCGGCCGGTGTCGCGGATCTGCT
>CAWUND010000225.1:0-2593 GCA_963923815.1 uncultured bacterium | reverse complement strand
TTCTGGTTGTCCTCCAGCAGCTGGGCCTGGCGCTCCAGAACGGGCTGCAGACGCTGTTGGAACTTGCGCTCAAAGATCTCCGGCAGCTCGCTCAGTAGCGCTTCGAGCTGGGCCAGTTGGGCCCGGGCCTCGATGAGTTCCGCCTGGGGATCGTTGACGGTCTGATCGGCCATTCAGGGCGCCACATACAACAAATCCCGGCAGAACCCTAGGGAGAGGGTCTGCCGGGATCAAGCCTGGCGGAAGCCAGGTCGAGAGCCTGGGATCAGGCTTCGCTGGTCTGCAGGGCAGCGGCGTCGCTACTGGCTTGCGGGATGGGGCCGCTGCGGGGTGCGGGCAGGGGGCCGTCTTGCTTCACGGTGAGGTAGCGGATCACGTCCTCGCTGAGGCGCATGGCGCGCTCGAGGGTGGCCACCTGTTGGCCGTCACCGTTGTGGGCCAGCTGCACGTAGATGCCTTCCTTGTGCTTGGCGATCGGATAGGCCAGGCGGCGCTTGCCGCGCATCTGGCAATCGAGCACCTCAGCGCCGGCTTCGGTCACCAGGTCGCGGTACTTGGTGACATGGGTTTCCACCTCTTCCTCCGGGATGTCCGGACGAAGGATGTACATCGTTTCGTAGTAGGGCTGCGACATGACTTACGCGATCCGCTGTGGACGCCGAAGGGAACGGTGGCTGGCGGTGCGGGGTGAAACCCTGTGCACCAGCGACGGATCGTCCACCCTACAGCTGCATGCGCACCGCTTCTGAGAGGGTGGGGATGTCGGCCTCCTTGCCGCGCAGGCACTGCACCAGGGCGAACAGCAGCAGCACCAGCATCCCCAGAAACACCGTGTTGGCCAGGGTGCGGCCGGCGAAGCCGAGGCTGCCGATCCGCAGCAGCTGGAAGGCCAGTGACACCACCACCAGCACGATGTCCAGCAGGATCGCCTGCAGCACGTTGAAGCGCAGGAAGTAGGGCACCTGCGGGTTGCGCACCACCGCCAGGAACAGCACCAGGAACAGCAGGAATCCGCCGAAGGGCACGCCGCGCTCGAGCATCAGCACCGGCAGGGCCGGCAGCACCAGCCATTGCAGGGCGGGGAAGAGGTTGTCGAGGGATTGGCCGAAGGGCAGGGCGGCGCTCCAGGGCAGCAGGTAGGCCAGCACCGCCAGGGGCCGTTGCCAGAGGGGGATGTCGGCCATTCCGGAGCGCCGCGGGGATGGGCGTGAGGCTATGGCAGCCGCTCCAGCAGCGCCTGGCGCATCACCTCCACCGGCACCGTGCTGTGGCCACTCCAGAGGCGCAGGGCGGCGGCCCCCTGTTCCACCAGCATCTCGAGGCCATCGAGGGTGCGGCAGCCGCGCTCCGCCGCCTGCCGCAGCAGCTGGGTGGGCCGTGGGGTGTAGATGATGTCGTACACCCAGGTTTCGGGCCGCAGGGCGGCGAGTTGCTGGGGGGTGAGTGGACAGCCCTGCGCCGCGCTGGGGTCGCTGGCGGAGGCCATGCCCACGGGGGTGGTGTTCACCACCAGGTCGGCCTGTGCCAGGGCGGACTCCAGGCCGTCGCCCCACGCCAGGGTGTCCAGCTGGGGGGCCCAGGCCTGCACATCCGCCTGGAAGGCCGCCAGGGCCTCCGGCCGGCGGCCCGTGAGCGTGATTGCACCGCAGCCGAGCTCCACCAGCCCCGCCACCACGGCCCGGGCGCTGCCGCCGCAGCCCAGCACCACCGCCCGCTGGCCCCGCCAGGGGTGTCCATCGCGCCGCAGCGGCGCGCAGAAGCCCTCCACGTCGGTGTTGGTGCCGTGCCAGCCGCCCCCCTCCAGGGGCACGAGCACGTTCACGGCCCCCAGCCGCTGGGCCAAGGGGCTGAGCTCGCGGCACAGCGCCGCCACGCTGTGTTTGTGGGGGATGGTGACGTTGAGGCCGCGGCACTCCAGGGCCTCCAGCGCCCGCACCACGGTGGTGAGCTCAGCGGCTGGGGCCGGCAGGGCCAGGAACACCCAGTCGAGGCCCATGGCCTGCAGGGCCGCGTTCTGCATCACCGGCGAGAGCGAGTGGTGCACCGGGCTGCCGAGCACCCCCACGATGGCGGTGGTGCCGCTGATGGCGGGCTGCTGGCTCACGGGTGTCTTCGGCGGTTGGGTACGGGAACGGTTCGGCAACCACACCTAGCCCCATCCCGGGGCTGCTGTTGAGGATGCCTGCAGTTCAGAGGTCATCCATGGGCAAGGTTGTCGGTATCGACCTTGGCACCACCAACAGCTGCGTGGCGGTGATGGAGGGCGGCAAGCCCACCGTGATCGCCAATGCCGAGGGCTTCCGCACCACGCCCTCTGTGGTGGCTTACACCAAAAACCAGGATCAGCTGGTGGGGCAGATCGCCAAGCGCCAGGCGGTCATGAACCCCGAAAACACCTTCTATTCGGTGAAGCGCTTCATCGGCCGCCGGGTCGACGAGGTGAATGAGGAATCGAAAGAGGTGAGCTACGGCGTGGAGAAGGCCGGCGCCAACGTCAAGGTGAAGTGCCCGGTGCTGAGCAAGCAGTTCGCCCCTGAGGAGGTGAGCGCCCAGGTGCTGCGCAAGCTGGCCGAAGACGCCGGCAAATACCTCG
>CAWUND010000224.1:0-2599 GCA_963923815.1 uncultured bacterium | reverse complement strand
CGATCGACCACATCCTGCCCCGCAGCCGCGGCGGCCCCCACAGCTGGGACAACGTGACCACCGCCTGCCTGCGCTGCAACGTGCACAAGGGCAACCGCACGCCGCGGGAGGCGGGCATGCTGCTGGCGCGGCAGGCCCGGCGCCCCCTCAGTGGCCCGCTGTTTGAGGCCCAGCGCCAGATGGCCAGCGGCGGCCACCGCGAGTGGGCCAAGTATGTGGACGGCTGGGACAGCGAGCCCGGCGAGGCGGCCCCGCTGGTGGCCTAGCCCTCGAGGCCCGTGCCCTGCAGCGCCAGCTCCTCCAGCTGCCGCCGCTGCTCCGCCGACACGCAGGCCCCGATCAGCTCCGCCAGCTGCCCCTGCAGCACCGGCTCCAGGGAGAAGTTGCGCCCCAGGCGGTGGTCGGTGGTGCGGTTGTCTTTGTAGTTGTAGGTGCGGATTTTTTCGCTGCGGTCGCCGCTGCCCACCTGGGCCAAGCGGGCGGAGCGCTCCTTGGCGTTGGCGGCCGCCAACTCCCGCTCGTAGAGCTTGGCCCGCAGGATCTCCATGGCCCGCTCGCGGTTTTGCAGCTGGGAGCGCTCCTGGGTGCAGAACACACGGATGCCGGTGGGTTTGTGCAGCAGGTCGACCGCCGTCTCCACCTTGTTCACGTTCTGGCCGCCGGCCCCGCCGGAGCGGGCCGTGCTGATCTCCAGGTCGCCCGGATCGATCTGCACCTCCACGGGATCCGCCTCCGGCATCACAGCCACCGTGGCGGTGGAGGTGTGCACGCGGCCCTGGGATTCGGTGGCGGGCACCCGCTGCACCCGGTGCACGCCGGCCTCGAATTTCAGCTGGCTGAACACCCCATCCCCCTGGATCGCCAGGATCAGCTCCTTGTAGCCCCCCAGCTCGGCCTCCGAAGCGCTCACCGGCTGCACCCGCCAGCCCACGCTCTGGGCATAGCGCTCGTACATGCGGGCCAGGTCGCCCGCCCAGATGGCCGCCTCATCGCCGCCGGCCCCGGCGCGGATTTCCAGCATCACGCTGCGCTCATCGCGGGGGTCGCGGGGCAGCAGGGCCACGGTGAGCTGTTGCTCCAGCTCCGCGATGCGGGGCAGCAGCTGCTCAAGCTCCTCCTGGGCCAGGGCCTCCAACTCCGGATCGCCGCGGTGGTCGCGCAGCAGCTCACGGGCCTGCTGCTCCTGGCTGCGGAGCTCCAGCAGGCTGTCGTAGCCGTGCACCAGGGGCTCGAGCCGGGCGCGCTCCCGGGCGATCGGCTCCAACTGAGCGGGGTTGGCGGCCACATCCGGATCCGCCAACTGCCGCTCCAGGCTGGCGAAGGTGGTGCGGGCGGTCTCCAGGCGTTCGCTCAGGAAGGAGGCATCCATGGCAGCGGCTCAGGCCAGCAAAAAGCCGGATGCACGGGGCATCCGGCCGAGGGGTGCACCAGGGGGGTGCGCCGGATCCAAGGATCAGGCTTCGACGGCGTCCTTCGCGGGGGCTTCGTCAGCCTTGGCCTTGGCGGGCTTGCTGTCGGCAGCGGCGTCGGAGGCACCAGCCATGCCGTACTTGCGCATGAAGCGGTCCACGCGGCCCTCGGTGTCGAGGATCTTTTGGGTGCCTGTGTAGAAGGGGTGGTTGCCACTCCACACGTCGACGTGGATCTCGGGGGAGGTGGAGCCGGTGGTCATCACCACCTCTCCGTTGCAGATCACCTTGGCATCGGGATACCAGGTGGGATGGATGTCGGCCTTCGGCATGACGAAAACGGGGCTGGGGGGCAGCAGCTGAATCAGCGCTTGGAGAACTGAGGGGCCTTGCGGGCTTTCTTGAGGCCGTACTTGCGGCGTTCCTTGGCGCGGGGGTCGCGGCTCAGGTGGCCTTCGGTCTTGAGGGGCTTGCGGTTCTCGGTGGAGAGCTCACACAGGGCACGGGCTGCCCCCTGCTTGATGGCATCGGCTTGGCCGGTGAGGCCACCGCCGCGCACGTTCACCAGCAGGTCGTACTCACCGGCCAGACCCAGGGTCTGCAGGGGAGCCTTCACCGCCGCCAGGTAAACGGGGTTGTAGTTGAGGTAGTTGTCGCCGGGGCGGCCGTTGATGGTCACGCTGCCGGTGCCGGGAACGACACGCACGCGGGCCACGGCGGTCTTGCGACGGCCCGTACCCCAGTAGACGACTTGATTGGTGCTCATTGGGCGGAAGCGGCGGGGTCGAGGGCGAGGGCCTGGGGCTGTTGGGCGGCGTGGGGGTGCTCAGCACCCTTGTACACCTTCAGCTTGCGGAACAGCTGACGGCCGAGGGCGTTGTGGGGGAGCATGCCCTTCACGGCCTTCTCGATGATCCGCTCGGGCAGACGGGCCTGCAGGGCGGCGAAGCTCTCGGTCTTCATGCCACCGGGGCGACCGGAGTGGCGGCGATACACCTTCTGGGTGAACTTGTTGCCGCTCACTTTCACCTTGTCCGCATTGATCACCACGACGAAGTCGCCGGCGTCGATGTGGGGGGCGAAGTTGGGGTTGTTCTTGCCGCGCAGCACGGAGGCCACTTCGCTGGCGAGGCGGCCGAGGGTCTGGTTCTCCGCATCCACCAGATACCACTGGCGGCTGGAGGGATCCT
>CAWUND010000223.1:0-2624 GCA_963923815.1 uncultured bacterium | reverse complement strand
CCCACCAGGGCGTAGAAGCGGGCCAGCGACCACTCCTTGTCGAGGTAGCCGAGGGCGAACACCTGGCACACCAGGCTCATGGTGGTGACCAGCTCGAGGGCCGCCAGGTTGGTGAGCGACAGGTCGAAACCGATGCGCAGGTTGAGGTCGGCCGCCTGGAACCAGGGGAAATCCAGGTGCTGGGGGCCGAGGGTTACCACCTCGCGGATCACCAGGCTGCCGTGCAGCACCGCCAGCAGGGTGACCAGCAGGTTGAGGTAGGCGGCGGGGCGCGGACCGTTGCGCTTGATCCAGCCCGTGGCCCAGGGCAGCGACAGCAGCATGCCGCTGAAGCCGTAGAGCGGCACCAGCCAGATCAGCTGCAGCGGAAGCGGGAGGGCGGCGCTCAAAGGGGAACCGAACGGTGGGCCGCAAGGACCGGGACTCTAAGCAGCAACACCCCTGTCCTGACTGGCTTTCCGGCTGTTTGTGATCTGGGTTGGGGCGGCGGGTTGGCGGAGAGCCAGCTTCAGAAGCTGGCCCGGCCGCCGTAGCGCCGGTAGCCGGGATTGCGGCGGCCCCCCAGTTCGGTGAGCCAGGCCTCGAGATCGCGGCTGTGGTGCTGTTCGTCCTCGAGCAGGGCGCTGAAGAAGGCGCCGTTGTCGCGGTCGTTGATCAGGGTGCAGAAGCGGCTGGCTTCGCTGTAGTGGTCCACCAGCTGCTGCTCCAGCTCGGCGTTCTGCTCGAGCAGGCCCACCAGGTCGGCGGCGTGGGTGGAGGGCTGCAGCTGGGAGGCGGCGGGCGCCACCCCCAGCGACAACATCCGTTGCACGATCCGCTCGGCGTGCTGCAGCTCCTCCACCGTTTCGCTGCGGAAGCGGTCGGCGGAGGCCTGATCACCCCAGAGGTCCACGAGGGACGCCTGGGTCATGTACTGCTGAACGGCGGTGAGCTCAAGGCTCAGGGCGCGGCCCAGATAGCCCAGGACGCGCGGATGAACGGCGTCCATGGTGATCAGGCGCGGCGGGTTTTGGTGCCGGACAGGGCGGGCTCCACTTCGCTGTGGGGGCGGGCAATGATGTGGGCTGCCACCAGGCCATCGCCCACGCGCTCGCAGGCGTCGGCGCCGGCGCGCACGGCGGCGTTCACGGCGCCGGTTTCACCGCGCACCATCACGGTGACGTAGCCACCACCCACGAATTCGCGGGCCACCAGCGACACCTCGGCGGCCTTGGTCATGGCGTCGGCGGCCTCAATGGCGGGCACCAGACCGCGGGTTTCGATCATGCCGAGGGCGATGCCTTGTACGGAGGAAGCCATGGGGGAGGTGCTGCGGGATGAGGGGGGACGGGTGGCGCCACCGCCACCGGTGCTGCCACCGCCAGCGGCCTTGCGGGCACTGGTGGAGGCGGCGGTGCGGGTGCCGCTGGCGGCCTTGCGGGCCGGTGCTGCTTTGGCGCTGGTGGCCTTGGCGGCCACGGCTTTCGACGCCACGGTTTTGGCGGTCACCGTCACGGCCGGTGCCGGTGCGGCGGCGGGGGCCGGCGCGCTGGCGGGTTTGGCGGCGGCAGCGGGGATGGCGGTCACCGGGGTGACCGGCTTGGCGGCGCTGCTGCTGGCTTGGGGTTTGGGAGTGGCCATGACGGAGGTGGGCGAAGCCCGGAGTTGATCGCTGACAAACAGATGGGGGAGTGAATCCCTTATCCGTCGGGCGACCAGTGGTCGATGATGCCGCCGATCGTGAGATCGGTGAGCAGGTCGCCGTTGCCGGTGGCAAAGCGGGCGGCGGAGCCGCTGGCGGTGAACACCCAGTTGCCCGGGGAGGCGCCCACCGGATCGCAAGCCACGTTGAGCTTGCCCTTGGGGGTGCGCAGCACCCGCAGGTTTTGGTGGGCGAAGCCCGGCACCCGGTTGGTGCACACCAGCGAGCCCATCACCTGCATGATTTCCATCAGCCGGCACCCCCGGGGGGCTTGGCCGGGTTGGCGGCGGGATTGCCGGCGGCCATCTCCTTGGCGGCGTCGGGATCCCAGTGGTCGATGATCCCCACGATCGTGAGGTCGCTGGGGTACGACTTGCTGCCGGCGGCCTCGCGGGCGGCGGAGCTGCCCACGCAGATCACCCAGTCGCCGGGGATGGCGCCCACGGCATCCACCGCCACCTTCTGGGTGCTGCCATCGAGCACCACCTGCAGGTGCTTGTGCTGGAAATCAGCGATGCGGTTGGTGGAAACCAGCGGTTTCAGCACTTTGCAGATCAACATCTCAGTGCCCGCCTCCGGTGTTGAACGTGATTGAGGAACTTACGGTCTCGGCCGGGACATGCCGGTCGCGATCCCGCACGGTGAGCAGGGTGTGCAGCAGCCCCTGCTGGCAGAGGTCGCTGTAGCGCGCCTCGATGGCGGCCTTCACCCGGCCGCAGTGGGCGATGGCCCGCTCGCGGGCCCCCGGCACGGCACCGTGGTAGTCGAAGCGCAGCACCACCGGGATCGGCAGCCCGCGCGACACATTGAGGCCGCTGAAGATCTTCACGCCCACGTCGAGGTCGGGGGCGCCCTCCTCCACGGTGTCCATGTAGGCGAAGTAGGTGAGGTTGCGCAGGTGCACCTCCTTGAAGCCGATGCCCACGCCGATGAAGCGCTCGGC
>CAWUND010000222.1:0-2680 GCA_963923815.1 uncultured bacterium | reverse complement strand
TGGTGCTGGGCAGGATGACTTCGTCGGCGCTGCCGTCGAAGACGCTCTGGTCAGGGGCCAGAACGCGAAGGGTGAGTGACATGGCGGGAAACCTTCCGATCAGCCCTTGGCTTCAGCCTGGATCTTGGCGGCCTTGGCCTTCACTTCATCGATGTTGCCCACCAGGTAGAAGGCAGCTTCGGGGAGGTGATCCAGTTCACCGGCCAGGATCATGTTGAAGCCGGCGATGGTGTCGGCCAGCTTCACGTACTTGCCGGGCATGCCGGTGAAGATCTCAGCCACGAAGAAGGGCTGGGAGAGGAACTTCTCGATCTTGCGGGCGCGATCCACCGTGCGGCGGTCGTCTTCGGACAGTTCGTCCAGACCCAGAATCGCGATGATGTCCTGGAGCTCCTTGTAGCGCTGCAGGGTGGACTGCACGGCACGGGCGGTGCGGTAGTGCTCGTCGCCCACCACGGCGGGCTGGAGCATGGTGCTGGTGGAATCCAGGGGATCCACAGCGGGGTAGATGCCCTTGGAGGCCAGGCCGCGGCTGAGCACGGTGGTGGCGTCCAGGTGGGCGAAGGTGGTGGCCGGTGCGGGGTCGGTCAGGTCGTCCGCGGGCACGTACACCGCCTGGATCGAGGTGATCGAACCTTCGAGGGTGGAGGTGATGCGCTCCTGCAGGGCGCCCACGTCGGTGCCGAGGGTGGGCTGGTAGCCCACGGCCGAGGGCATGCGGCCCAGCAGGGCAGACACCTCGGAGCCGGCTTGCACGAAGCGGAAGATGTTGTCCACGAACAGCAGCACGTCCTGCTTGTTCACGTCGCGGAAGTGCTCGGCCATGGTGAGCGCCGACAGACCCACGCGCATGCGGGCGCCGGGGGGCTCGTTCATCTGGCCGTAGCAGAGGGCCACCTTCGACTTGGAGAGGTCGTCGGGGTTGATCACGCCCGATTCCTTGAATTCCTCGTAGAGGTCGTTGCCCTCACGGGTGCGCTCACCCACGCCGGCGAACACGGACACACCGCCGTGCTCCTTGGCGATGTTGTTGATCAGCTCCTGGATGAGCACGGTCTTGCCCACGCCGGCGCCGCCGAACAGGCCCACCTTGCCGCCCTGGCGGTAGGGGGCGAGGAGGTCGATCACCTTGATGCCGGTCTCGAACACCTTGGGCTTGGTTTCGAGCTCGGTGAGCTTGGGGGCTTCGCGGTGGATCGGCGCGGTGGCGGTGGCCTTCACGGGGCCCTGCTCGTCCACGGGCTCGCCGAGCACGTTGAAGATGCGGCCCAGGGTGGCTTCACCCACGGGCACGGAGATGGAGGCACCAGTGTCCACGGCTTCCATGCCGCGCACCAGGCCGTCGGTGGTGCTCATGGCCACGGCGCGCACGCGGTGGTCGCCCAGGAGCTGCTGCACCTCGGCGGTGAGAGCAACGGTTTGACCGGCAGAGTTTTTGCCCTCGATCCGCAGGGCGTTGTAGATCTTCGGCAGCTTGCCGGCCGGGAATTCAACGTCGAGAACCGGGCCAATCACCTGCCGGACAATGCCTTTGGTGCCGGTGGCAGTAGCAGCAGCCATTGATTAAGGAAGTCGCGGGGGGTCGCGTAGCGGGACCAATCCCGCTTGAAGCGGCGCAACCTTACCACTGCGGGGGGTCCCCCTCGCGGCGGTTCGGTGCTGCCGACCGGGGGGTTCGGTCACCCGCCCCGACCGGCCCTTGAAGCGGGGGTGGCGGAGCCCATACGTTGGCACTCGAAGCGGATGAGTGCCAACTCGATCCGCCTTGGCGTTTCGACGCCGCGACCCTGGCAGCGTCTCTGGCGCCATGCCAATGGTTTCGCAATCCCTATCGCATTCCATCCATGGCTGCTGTTTCCCTCAGCGTTTCCACCGTTAAGCCCCTCGGCGATCGCATCTTTATCAAGGTCTCCGAGTCCGAGGAAAAAACCGCCGGCGGCATCCTGCTGCCTGACACCGCCAAGGAAAAGCCCCAAGTGGGCGAGGTGGTGCAGGTGGGCCCCGGCAAGCGCAACGACGACGGCACCCGCCAGGCTCCTGAAGTGAGCGTGGGCGACAAGGTGCTGTACAGCAAGTACGCGGGCACCGACATCAAGCTCGGCAGCGACGAGTACGTGCTGCTGTCCGAGAAGGACATCCTGGCCGTCGTCAACTGAATCCCGGCCCAGGCCTCACGGCCTTCACGCTTTTCCCTTTAACCGTTCATTTCGCGAGAACCGCCTTCCATGGCTAAGCGCATCATTTACAACGAGCAAGCTCGCCGCGCCCTCGAGAAAGGCATCGACATCCTGGCCGAATCCGTTGCGGTGACCCTGGGTCCCAAGGGCCGCAACGTGGTGCTGGAGAAGAAGTTCGGTGCCCCCCAGATCATCAACGACGGCGTCACCATCGCCAAGGAGATCGAGCTCGAGGACCACATCGAGAACACCGGTGTGGCCCTGATCCGTCAGGCCGCCTCCAAGACCAACGACGCCGCCGGTGACGGCACCACCACCGCCACGGTCCTGGCCCACGCCATGGTCAAGGCTGGTCTGCGCAACGTGGCCGCCGGCGCCAACGCCATCACCCTGAAGAAGGGCATCGACAAGGCTACCGAGTTCCTGGTCAAGAAGATCGAGGAGCACGCCAAGCCGATCTCCGACTCCAACGCCATCGCCCAGGTGGGCACCATCTCCGCCGG
>CAWUND010000221.1:0-2684 GCA_963923815.1 uncultured bacterium | reverse complement strand
GCCGCGCGGGTCGCGCTGGGGCATCGGCGGCGCTGCCGAGCAGCTCCCGCACGGCCTCCACATCCACGCCAAATCCCAGGCCGGAGGCGAGTCCTCCGAAACGGGCCACCAGGGCGTCGTATCGCCCGCCGCTCGCGATCGCCAGCGGTGCCTCAGCCCCCTGGCACACCAGCTTGAGCACCAGACCGTCGTAGAGCTCGAAGTGCGGCTGGAAGCTCGGATCCAGCTGCAGCCGCACACCCTGGCGCTGGGCCAGCGGGGTCACCAGCTCGAGGGTGCGGGCCAGCTGCTCCAGCAGTGGGCTCGGGCCGAGCTGCTGCTCCAGTTGGTAAAGCACGGCCTCCGGTTCACCCCGCAGACGCATCAGCTGCTGCAGCCCCTGCCTCTGGTGACCGGGCAGATCCAGGCTCGCCAGGGCCAGAGGGTCGTAGTTGATCAGTGCTTTGCGCGTGGCCATGCGCTGCTGCGCCGGCACCTGATCCAACAAAGCCTGCAGCACGGCGTGGTGGCCCACCAGCAGCACCGGTTGATGCACAGCCTGCACCCCCAGTTGGCGCAGACAGGCCAGCAGCAGCCCCAGCAGTTCCGCATCCCCCGCCTCCGCCTGGTCCGGGCCCTGACCCAGCAGCTCCACGCCGCTCTGCAGGCGTTCTTCAAAGCGCTGGCCCGTATCGCCCTCCTCGATCCGAAACACCGACCCGCTGCTCCACAGCCGCAGGGGACGGGGCCGTTGGCCCATGCGCGTGCAGGCGGCGCGGGCGATGGAGGCGGTCATCTCGGGGCGCAGGCCGAGCGGCTCAGCGGCCGAGAGGCGCACCAGTTCGCGGTCGTTGATGCCGCCACCGGCCTCCAGGGTTTCCAGCCGTTCCACCGCCGGCGGCGACACCTCGGCGTAGCCCCAGAGGCGATACACCTCCGCCAGCCGATCGCACAGCCAACGGTTGCTTTCCACTTCCCGCGGATTCAGGTCCCTGGCACCAGCGGCGGGTTGCAGGGCCATGGATCGTGCGCGGTCCGAACGTGGCCGATCCTATGGAGCGGTGGTGGCGTCCAGTTCCGGGGCACCGAAACTGGCTCCGCTCAGGGGTCGGCACTGGGCCAGCCCAGCGATCAACGGCTCGCGTAGCCCCGGGGCACAGGCGATGATCCGCCCCTCACTGAGCTGGGCGGCCCCACCGTCGTAACTGCACACCACCCCGCCGGCCTGCTCCACCAGCGCGATGCCGGCGGCCAGATCCCAGGGCGCGAGGCCCCGCTCCCAGTAGCCGTCGAGCCGGCCCGCGGCCACGAACGCCAGGTCCACAGCGGCGGCACCGCCGCGGCGCACGCCGCGGCTGCGGTGGGTAAACCAGGCGAATTCGGCGTAATTGTTGTCCAGCCGGGTGTGGCGGTCGTAGGCAAAGCCTGTCACCAGCAGTGCCTGGCTCACCGCATCGCAGTGGCTCACCTGCAGGCGATGGCCGTTGCACCAGGCCCCCAGGCCCGGGGCCGACCAGTAGAGCTCATCCAGGGCGGGCACCGCCAGGGCCCCCAGCAGCGGCTGGCCCTGCCAGGTGAGACCAATCGAGGTGCCGAAAAAGGGATAGCTGTGGGCGTAATTGGTGGTGCCATCGAGGGGGTCGACGCACCACTCCAGCGGCTGGCCCGGCACCTCCCGGCGCCCGCTTTCCTCCGCCAGCACACCCAGTTCCGGTGTTTCCGCTTCCAGCACCGCCAGCACCGCCCGCTCGGCGGCGACATCGGCGTCCGTCACCAAGTCACCGGCGCGCCCCTTCTCGCGGATGCTTTCCAGCTGGCCGAAGCGCTGCCGCAGCTCAGTCGCCCCCGCCTCAGCCGCCCGCCGCGCCACATCGAGCAGCTGCTCGAGCCGACCCGGCGGCAACTGGGCAGCGCTACAGGCCTGGTCCGACAGGCCGATGGGGTTCGCGTTCATTCGTCGTCCAGGGGAATGCCAGCCTTCACCTTGCCCTTGCCGAAGTGGCGGCCGAACTGCAGCTCGTACACCTCGTCCTCGGCCTGGGTTTCCACCTCCAGGGGCCCCAGGGCCCTGGCCACACAGAGCAGCCCGTAGCCGCGGCGGCGCACGTCCCGAGACAGCCCCAGGGCTTCGCGCTGGTCGATCTCGCCCTCCAGCACCCGCACCGCGCAGGCTGTGCAGCAGCCATTGCGGCAACTGAAGGGCAGCGGTTCTCCCTGCTGCTCAAAGCTGCGCAGGATGTACTCACCCTCCGGCACCTGCAGCGCGATGGTGCGGTTCTGCTGGCGCCAGTGCACCGTGATCGGGTATGTGCGCATGTCGTCGTCCGGTGAGGGCCGTGGTGACTGCTACATTCTCACCGTTGCCCCGCGCAGCCGTGTCGTGACGTGTCTTTCGGGATTTCGTTCGCGATGCAGCGATAAGCCCCTCACGGAGAGGTGGCCGAGTGGTCGAAGGCGCAGCACTGGAAATGCTGTATAGGGGCAACTCTATCGAGGGTTCGAATCCCTCCCTCTCCGTTGAACAACCGCCCTCGGGGCGGTTTTTTTTTGACGGCAATCGGTGTTGGATTGGCCCCGTCAGCCAAACCGTCCGGACACGTAATCCAGGGTGGATTGCTGTTGCGGCCGGTTGAAAATCGTTTCCGTTTCTGCAAATTCCTCCAGGCATCCCACCTTGCCGTCGCCGTCGGCCTTGGGGGTCACGT
>CAWUND010000220.1:0-2691 GCA_963923815.1 uncultured bacterium | reverse complement strand
GGCCTGCGCACCTGCGACCTGATCAACCAGGTGGGCACCACGGCGGTGGACAACCCCTCCGAGGTGCAGGTGGCGGTGGACCAGGGCCGGGTGGGCCAACCGCTCAGCCTGCGGGTGCAGCGGGGGCAGCGGCAGCTCAACCTGCAGCTGCGGCCGGCGGAACTGCCGCGGCAGAACTGAACCCTTGAACCAGCCCAGGCGCCAGCTGGTGGTGCTGGCCCGCTGGCCGGCGGCGGGGCGCTGCAAACGCCGCCTCGCCGCCGACCTGCACTCCGCCACGCGGGCGGCGGCGGTGCAGCGGCAACTCACCCACCACACCCTGCACACCGCAGCGACGGCCGCCGCCGCCTGCGGCGCCGAGCTGCGGCTGGCGGTGGATGGCCTCGGGCCCCGCGCCCGGCGGCGCTGGGGCCAGGCCCTCGGGCGCGACGGCATCGTCGCCACCCTGATGGCCCAGGGGCACGGCGGCCTGGGCTGCCGCATGCAGCGGCTCTGGCGGCTGGGGTTTGCGGGCGGGGCTGAGCAGGTGGTGCTAATCGGCAGCGACCTACCGGCCCTGGAGCCGGCGGATGTGGAGCAGGCCTTCACCGCGCTGGAGGCGCAGCCCCTGGTGCTGGGGCCCGCCAGCGATGGGGGCTACTGGCTGATTGGCATCCACCGCAGCGGCTTCCGCAGGGCGGGCGCAAGCCTGATGGCGGGCATCCCCTGGGGGGGCGATCAGGTGCTGGCCACCACCCTGGAGCGGGCCCGGCAGCGCCACCTGCAGCCGGCGCTGCTGCGGCAACTCAGCGACCTCGACACCCGCGCCGCCCTGGGGCCCTGGCTGCGGCGATGATCGGCCCATGCGCGAGCAGCCCGGATGATCGGCATCGACCCCCAGGCCCAGCCCTTCCCGCACATGGCGCGGCACAACATGGTGCGGGTGCTGGCGCAGCTCGCCTGGCGCATGCGCTGGGACCTCACCCTCATGGCCCTGCTGGGGGGCATCGGCGTGGGGGTGAAGCAAAGCCCGCAGGTGCAGAGCCTGGTGCTGATGGATGCCAGTTCCCTCACCACCCTGGGCATCGCCGTGTCGGTGTTTGTGGCCTTCCGCAACACCCAGGCCATCAACCGCTGGTGGGAGTCGCGCACCCTCTGGGGCGCGATCGTGAACAACAGCCGCAGCTGGCGCGACAGCCTGGCGAGCCTGTTGGGGGCGCAACCGGCGGAGCGGCAGCGGCTGGTGGCCCTGCAGGCCCTGCTGTGCTGGCAGTTGAACTTCGAGCTGCGGGGCGGCTGGCGCGCCGATGCGCGCCTGCAGGCCGATGGGCTCTGCACCGCCCTGGGGCTGCCGCCGCGGATGCGGCTGCAGCAGGGGTTGGTGCGCAAGGCCGAGGAGATCGGCCGGCTGCATGCCGAAGGGCACCTCAGCGATTGGGGCCGCGATGCCCTTCTGCGCTGCAGTGAGGTGTTCACCAATGCCCTCGGCGGCCTGCAGCGGATCCGCAACTCGCCGATCCCCCCCACCTACGACGTGTTCATCCGCGGCATCTGCTGGTTTTACGGCTACGCCCAATTCCTCAACTTCGTGAAGCGCGGCGACCTGTGGGAAGGGGCCGTGATCCTGCTGGGGTTTGTCACCGCCGAGCGGGTGGGGGCCTACGTGGAAAACCCCTTCGACCAGGACGGCAGCAGCTTCTGCGTGCCGATGGATTCGGTGTGCCGCACCATCAGCGCCGACCTGCTGGGCCCCCACAGCCCCCTGGCCCAACTGCCGATCAGCAGCGACCCGAGCCGCTGGTCATGAGCCGGGGGCCGCAGCTGGCGGTGGTGATTCCGGTGCGCAACGAGGCCCAGCGCCTGCCGCTGCTGCTGGCCGACCTGGCGCGGGCGCCAGCGGGCCTGGAGCTGGAGCGGGTGGTGGTGGATGGCGGCAGCCTCGACGGCAGCGCGGGGCTGGCCCGGCTGGCGGGGGCCACCGTGCTGCACAGCGCCGCCAACCGTGGACGCCAACTCCAGCTCGGCGTGGCCGCCAGCACGGCTCCCTGGCTGTTGCTGTTGCACGCAGATGCCCGCCTCAATGCCGATTGGGCGGACCTGGTGCAACGGGCCATGGCCCAACCCCCGGCCGCCTGGCACTTCGATCTGGCGGTGGCGGGGGGCGGGCTGCCGCTGCGGCTGCTGGAGCTGGCGGTGGGGCTGCGTTGCCGGCTGCGGCGGCTGCCCTACGGCGACCAGGGGCTGCTGCTGCCGCGGGCACTGCTGGAGCGGGCCGGTGGGGTGCGGCCGCTGCCGTTGATGGAAGACCTCGACCTGGTGCAGCGGCTGCGGCCCCTGGCGCCCCTGCGCAGCCTGGGGCAGCCCCTGCGGGTGGATGGCCGGCGCTGGCGGCGCCATGGGGCCCGGCTGGGGGTGGTGCGGGTGGCCTGGCGCAACGCCCAGCTGCGGCGGGCCTGGCGGCGGGGCATCAGCCCCGCAGAGTTGGCGGAGCGCTACTACGCCAACCCCCGCTAAGGGGCGTACCAGAAGGCGCAGCGGCGGCTTTGGGGCTCAAGCTCCCAGCCCTGGGCGCCGTAGAAGGCCACCACGCCGGGGTCGGCAAACAGGCTGACGCGCTCCACCTGCATCTCCCGCAGGCAATCGAGCACGTAGGCCATCAGCTGTTTGCCCAGGCCCACCCCTTGGTAGAGGGGATGCACGGCCACGTCCCAC
>CAWUND010000219.1:0-2717 GCA_963923815.1 uncultured bacterium | reverse complement strand
ACCCACGACCTACGGTTTAGGAAACCGTCGCTCTATCCGGCTGAGCTACAGCCCCCCGCGGCCAGGCCGCATCGGCATTATGGGGTTTGAAAGCAGGCGAGGTGATCGCAACCGGCAGACGCCCAGGCCTTCGGGCTGGAGGAACGGACCGGTTGAGGAAAGTCCGGGCTCCCCAATGGCCAGGCTTGCTGGGTAACGCCCAGTGCGGGTGACCGTGAGGAGAGTGCCACAGAAACACACCGCCGATGGCGGGGGCTTGCCCCCCGCACAGGCAAGGGTGCAAAGGTGCGGTAAGAGCGCACCAGCAGCATCGAGAGGTGCTGGCTCGGTAAACCCCGGCTGGGAGCAAGGCCCAGGGACAACGGTTGGCCATGACACCCGTCCCGACTCAAGCGCGCCGCTCGAGGCCGTCGGTAACGGCGGTCCCAGACAGATGATCACCCCCCGGATTGGCCTCGGCCGCTCCGGCGAACAGAACCCGGCTTACGTCCTGCTTTCACCCCATTGCCCGCCGTGATGGACGCCGCTCGCCGCCAGCACCTGGTTGCCTTCCTGAACGGCCTGGGGCTGGAGCCGCCGGCGCACGCCGACCTGGCGCCCCTGGATGAAGCCCTCACCCACACCTCCGCCGGGCTGGCCCGCAACCACGAGCGGCTGGAGTTTCTGGGGGATGCGGTGCTGCGACTGGCTGCCTCGGAGTGTCTGGCGGAGCAGCGCGGCACCCTGAGCGTGGGCCAGCAATCGGCCCTGCGGGCCCAGCTGGTGAGCGACCGCTGGCTGGCGGAGCTGGGGGAGCGCTGCGGCATCGAAGCGGTGCTGCGCATCGGCCCGGTGGCCGCGGGGGATGCCACCGGCCGGGCCACGCTGCGGGCGGAGGCCTGCGAAGCGGTGATCGGCGCCCTGTACCGCATCTGGGGCAACCTCAGCCCCGTGCGCCAGTGGCTGGATCCCCATTGGCTGCGCAGCCTCGAGGAACTGCACCACGACCCCCACCGCCACAACTGGAAATCGGCCCTGCAGGAGTGGAGCCAGGGCCAGCGGCGCGGCTTGCCCGCCTACCAATGCGACGAACGCAGCCAGGTGCATGGCGACCCGCGGCGGTTCCACTGCCGCGTGGCCCTGGGGAATCAATCCCTGGGGGAAGGCTGGGGCGGGTCGCGGCGGGAGGCGGAGCAGCAGGCGGCCCGGGCGGCCCTGGCCCAGGTGTCGCCGCTCAGACCTGCTGCAGACGGCTGAGGGGCAGGGTCACCAGCTTGTCCCAGTTGCCGCCTTCAAACAGCACCGCCGCCGTGCGGCCACTGAGGCGCTGCACGAAACCCTGGTAGCCGTTGTAGATGGAGGTGGCGTCGCACACCACCACGGTGGAGCCGGGCAGGATCGGCAGGCTGTCGGCCATGGCGGGCGAAAGGCGTCAGGCCATTATCGAGCCAGGCGAGCGGCGCTGGGGCATGGAGCTGTTGGTGGTGGGGCGGATCGTGGCGGCCCAAGGGCTGGCGGGGGAGCTGCGGGTGAATCCCCTCAGCGACTTCCCTGAGCGCTTCACCCAACCCGGCCCCCGCTGGCTGCGCAGGGCAGGCGCCGGGGCCGACCCCGAAGCCCAGGCGGTGACCCTCACCCACGGCCGCCAACTGCCGGGCAAATCCCTGTTTGTGATTCGGCTGGAGGGCATCCACAACCGCAACGCCGCTGAGGCGCTGGTGGGGCAAGAGCTGCTGGTGCCCGCTGCGGATCGCCCCAAGCTCGCCGCTGGCGAAATCCACCTGCTGGATCTGGTGGGGCTGGAGGTGCGCCTCGGAGATGGCAGCGCCATCGGCACCGTGAAAGACCTGATCCACGCCGGCAACGACCTGCTGGAGGTGGAGCTCAGCGGCAGCGGCAAAACCCTGTGGATTCCGTTTGTGGAGGCGATCGTGCCCCAGGTGGAACTGGAGCAGGGCTGGATCGGGATCACGCCGCCGCCGGGGCTGCTGGAGTTGGCGGATGAACGCTCTACGGGGTCTGACCAGGGTTAGTCAGACCCTGCACACCGGGGCGGCAGGCCAAGGGGCGGCTGCCGCTTTCGCCCCGGCACGATCTGAGCTGGAATGGGGAACAGCGAAGCCGCCTGCATGACTGCCCTGGTTCCCGTGGTTCTGTGCGGTGGCACCGGCACCCGGCTGTGGCCCCTGTCGCGGGCCAGTTACCCCAAGCAGTACTGGGCCCTGGCGGGAAATGGTGACGAAACCCTCCTGCAGCAGACCGTTCAGCGGCTTGAGGGCATCAATGGGCTGCAGGCCCCGCTGCTGATCTGCAACGAAGACCACCGCTTCATCGTGGCGGAGCAGATGCGGCAGATCGGCGTGGAGCCCTCAGGCATCCTGCTGGAGCCGATGGGCCGCAACACCGCACCGGCGGTGGCGGTGGCGGCCCTGCAGGCCATGGCCCACGGCGACGACCCGCTGCTGCTGGTGCTGGCGGCGGATCACGTGATCCGCGATGCATCCGCCTTCCGCCACACCGTGGAGGCGGGCCGCGCCGCCGCCGAAGCGGGCCAGCTGATCACCTTCGGCATCGTGCCCACGGCCCCGGAAACGGGCTACGGCTACATCGAAGCGGCGCAAGCCCTGGCGGCCACGCCGGTGCCCATCGCCCGCTTCGTGGAGAAGCCCAACCGCGCCAAGGCTGAAGAATTTTTGGCCACCGGCCGCTTCACCTGGAACAGCGGCATGTTCCTGTTC
>CAWUND010000218.1:0-2717 GCA_963923815.1 uncultured bacterium | reverse complement strand
ATTCGATGGTGGTGAGGGGGGAGCGCTGGCGCACCTGCTCGATGCAGGCCACGAATTGGCTGGCCCCGCCGTCGTCGAGGTCGTCGCGGTTCACCGAGGTGATCACCACGTGGCGCAGCCCCAGGCGGGCCACCGCCTCTCCGAGCCGTTGCGGTTCGGTGGGGTCGAGCGTGCGCACGCTCTTGTCGAAGTCGATGTCGCAGTAGGGGCAGGCCCGGGTGCAACCCGGCCCCATGATCAGGAAGGTGGCGGTGCCCCCGGCAAAGCATTCGCCGATGTTGGGGCAGCTGGCCTCCTGGCAGACCGTGTTGAGCTTGAGGTCGAGCAGCAGGTCGGCCACCTCGCCGATCCGTTCCCGCTGGGGGGCCTTGACGCGCAGCCAGTCGGGTTTGAGCAAGGGTGCGATCGGGCCCGTGGGCATCCGTGGGATGTCAACTCTAGGAAGGCGCCTGAACCCCCATCGCCTACACTCCGCCCATCGGGATGTAGCGCAGCTTGGTAGCGCACTTCGTTCGGGACGAAGGGGCCGCAGGTTCGAATCCTGTCATCCCGACTTTCAGCTGAGTTCAGCCCCGGGATACCCCCGCGGGGTGACCATTCGCCCGCCCTCCACGCGGCTTGTGCTGTTGCCCACCAGCACCAAGGTGAGCATGTCCACCTGCTCCACCGGCAGGTTGCCCAGGTTGTGCAGGCTCACCGCCTCTTCCGCACGGCCGAGCTGACGCGCCAGCACCACCGGCGTGCTGGCGGGCCGGCCCGCCAGCAGCAGCTCCTGGGCCCGGGCCAGCTGCCAGTCGCGGCCGCGGGAGCGCGGGTTGTAGAGGGCCACCACGAAATCGCCGGCCGCGGCGGCCACCAGGCGCCGCTCGATCACCTCCCAGGGGGTGAGCCGATCGCTGAGGCTGATGGTGCAGAAGTCGTGCATCAAGGGGGCGCCGGCCCGGGCCGCCGCCAGTTGCAGTGCTGAGATGCCCGGGTGCACGTTGAAGCGGGGCCGATCGGCCTCGGCCAGGGCCATCCATTGCTCCAGGGCCAGGCCCGCCATGCCGTAGATGCCGCTGTCGCCCGACGACACCAGGGCCACCGTGAGCCCTTGGCAGGCCAGCTCCAGGGCTTCCTGGCAGCGCTGCCGCTCCTCGGTGAGGGTGCCGTCGCTGCGCAGTTGATCCGGGCGCCGCAGCGGCTCCAGCAGATCCAGGTAGAGCCCGTAGCCCACCCACACACAGCTCTCGGCCAGGGCCGCGCGGGCATCGGGGGTGAGCAGCTCCAGGCTGCCCGGGCCACTGCCGATCAAGTGCAGTTGCCCCCGCTGCGGCGCCCACTGCTGCCGGGCCTGGGCGATGGCCAGGGTGGCGGCGCCCTGTTCTTGGCCCTGGGCCCGCTCGATCCGTTTGGTTTGGCGCAGGGCGCATCCGGGGCCAGCCGCCAGCAGCGCCGCCGCCTCCGCCACGCTGGCGGTGCCCAGTTCCTCCAGCACCACGGCGGAGGGATTGGGCACCTCCACCGCCGCCAGCTCGGGGCTGCTGAAGCAGCGCAGCGGCCAGCCGCGCCGCTCCGCGAGCTCCAACAGGGCCGGTTCATCGGCCTTGCGCTCGGCGCTGGCCAGCCCAGCCACCGCTTCTGCCGCCAGCCCCTGGGCCGCCAGCCCCTGCTCCACCAGCCGCTCCAGCAGGCTGACGCTGGTGCCCCGTTCGCAGCCGATGCCCAGCCACAGGGCCGGGGGATGCCAGCGGCAGCCCGGGCCAGGCTCCACGCTCACCACCAGGGGCGGCTGGTTTGGGTCGGCCTGCCAACCCTGGAGCCCGGGCAGCTGGCGCCAGCGGTCGTTGCCATGGTCATGCCGGAGCGCCGGTGGCTGCTGCCGTTGGGCCCGCTTGATCAGGTCGCTCCAATCGCCACCGCCCCGCCGCCAACCCCAGGGGGTGCCAAAGGCGTCCAGCGCCACCTGGCCGGCGGCGGCGCTGGCGCCGGTGAGCACCGCCTCCCCCCCCAGGAGGGCGGCGATCCGCTGCGCCAGCGCCTCCCCGCCAGCGCCGTGGCCCCCCAGCAGGGGCACGGCAAAGCGGCCCGCGGGATCGAGCACCACCACCGCGGGGTCGCTGTCTTTGCCTTGCAGCAGGGGGGCCACCAGGCGCGTGATGGCACCGCAGGCCCCCACCGCCACCAGGGCCTGGCCCCTCGACCAGGTGTCCCCCAGAAATCGGCTCAGTTCATGGCTCCGCCAGCCCTCGCCCTGGGGGGGCAGGGCCACCCGGGCGATCACCCCGGCGCGCAGCAGCCGCTGCAGCAGGGGTTCGGCCTGGGTGCTGAGGCCAAATCCCCAGATCAGCGGTTCTGTCATCCCCCCAGCTTCTCCCGCAGGCCGGCCAGGGGGCCGCGGGGTTTCGGCTGCAGCAGCGAGCCATCGGGCCGCACCTGATCCCGCGCTGAGCCCGCCAGGCTGGTGCTGGGGGTCAGCCGTTCGGGGGGGCTCGCCAGGCTCGGCGCGGCTGGGGTCGTCACCGGTTGGGTCACGGGTGCGCTCACCGGCGCGGCGGCCTCAGGGGCCGGCGGTTGCGGCTCGGTCGGGATCTCTGGCCGGGCGGCCGCAGCGGGTTCAAGCTCGCTTGGTGGCGTGGCCTCCGGCTCCAGCTGTGGTGGGGTGTTGGCTACGGGGGGCAGGGCGGGCTGGGGTTGAGGCGGCGGCTCAGGCTGCTGCTGGACCTGGAGTTCAGGGG
>CAWUND010000217.1:0-2717 GCA_963923815.1 uncultured bacterium | reverse complement strand
TGGCCGGAGGCTGTTTTCAGAATGCCCTGCTGCTGGAGCTGAGCGAGGCCGCATTGGCGGCCCAGGGTTGCCGTGCGCTGTGGTCGCAGCGCTTGCCCAGCAATGACGCCGCAGTGGCGATGGGTCAGCTGCTAGCCGCGGAGGGCCTCCTTAAGACAACTTCAGCCCCATGGGCCCCTCGGCATGTGTCTGGCAGTCGCCGGTGAGCTGATCAGCTGCAACGGACATCCCGACCCCCTCTGGCGCAGCGGCGATGTTTGCATCGGTGGGGTGCTGCGCGAGGTGAGCCTGGCCTGCGTGCCGGAGGCCCGCATCGGGGATCAGTTGCTGGTGCACGTGGGGATCGCCCTCACCGTGTTGGAGCCCGAGCCATGACCGCAAGCGACAGCGCCTGGATGGATGGCAACGAAGCGGTGGCTCGGGTGGCCTATCGCCTCAGCGAGGTGGTGGCCCTCTACCCGATCACCCCGGCCACCCCCATGGGCGAATGGGTGGATGCCCGGGCCGCGGAAGGCCTCCCCAACCTCTGGGGTCAGGTGCCGGAGGTGATCGAGATGCAAAGCGAGGCCGGTGCGGCGGGGGTGGTGCATGGAGCCCTGCAGGTGGGGGCGCTCACCACCACGTTCTCCGCCTCGCAGGGGTTGCTGCTGATGCTCCCCAACCTCTACCGGATCGCTGGAGAGCTCCACAGCGCCGTGATCCATGTGGCCTCCAGGGCGCTGGCCACATCTGCCCTCTCCATCTTTGGCGACCACAGTGATGTGATGGCGGCACGGGGCACGGGCTGCGCCCTGCTCTGCTCCAGCTCGGTGCAGGAATGTGCCGATGGCGCCGCCATCGCCATGGCCGCCTCCCTGCGGGGGCGGGTGCCGGTGCTGCATTGGTTTGATGGCTTCCGCACCTCCCACGAACTGCAGCGGGTGGAGCGGATCAGCGATGCGGTGTTGCGGGCCCTGGTGCCCATCGAGCTGGTGGCCGCCCATCGCCGCCGGGGGCTCAGCCCCGACCATCCGCAACTGCGGGGCACCAGCCAAAACCCTGATGTGAGTTTTCAGGCGCGCGAGGCAGTGAATCCCTTCAGCGATGCCATGCCGGCCCATGTGCAGGCGGTGATGGATCAATTCGCCGCACACACGGGTCGCCAATACCACCTCTTCGACTACCACGGCCACCCCGAAGCGGAACGGGTGCTGGTGCTGATGGGCAGCGGCTGCGAAACCGCCATGGCCACCGCCGATGCCCTCATGGCCCAAGGGGAGCGGGTGGGACTGCTGAAGGTGCGGCTGTTCCGGCCGTTCGCAGCCCAGGCCCTGGTGGCGGCACTGCCGCCGAGCACCCGCCGCCTGGCTGTATTGGATCGCTGCAAGGAGCCCGGCAGTCAGGCCGAGCCCCTGCTGCTGGATGTGATGGCGGCCGTTCAGGAGCACTGGCCGCAGCTGCAGCGGCCCCTGGTGATCGGCGGCCGCTACGGGCTCGCCTCCAAGGAGTTCAACCCGGCGATGGTGAAGGCGGTGTTCGACAACCTGGCGCAGAGCGAACCCCGTTCCCATTTCACGGTGGGGATCGTCGACGACCTCACCCACCACTCCCTGGCGGTGGATCCCTCGTTTGATGTGGAGTCGCCCCAAACCCTCCGGGCCGTGTTTGTGGGGCTTGGCTCCGACGGCACGGTGGGTGCCAACAAACACACCCTGACGATCGTGGGTGATGCCACCGGGCTGTACGGCCAGGCGGCCTTTGTTTACGACTCCCACAAGGCCGGCACGGTCACCATTTCGCACCTGCGCTTCAGCCCGCAGCCCATCCACGCGGCCCATCTGATTCGGCAAGCGCAGCTGCTCGCCTGCCACCACATCGACCTGCTGGAGCGTTTTGATCTGTTGGAGCTGGCGCAGCCCGGTGGGGTGCTTCTGCTCAACACCCCAGGGCCACCGGAGCAGGTCTGGGATCAGCTGCCGGCGGCGCTGCAGCAGCAGATCCTGGAGCGCCAGCTGCGGCTATTCGGCGTGGATGCCGCCGCCATCGCCCGCAGCCACGGCCTGGGCGGACGGATCAACACCGTGATGCAGGCCTGCTTCTTCGCTGTCACCGAGTTGATGCCACTGCAGACCGCGATGGCGGCCCTGCGGGAGTCGATCCGGCAGCGCTATGGCCGCAAGGGCCCAGCGGTGGTGGAGGCCAACCTGGCTGCGCTGGAGGCGGCCCCGGCGGCCCTGCGGCCGATCCCCATCGGTGCCTGCAAGCTGGAGAGCCCCACGCCAGCCACCCCACCGCTCCCACCGGAGCATGAGCAGCTGCTGCGGCCTTTGCTTCAGCACCGCGGCGATCAACTGCCGGTGAGCGCCCTGCCCGCCGATGGTCGTTTCCCCACTGGCACCAGCCAATGGGAGAAGCGCAACATCGGCGAGGAGGTGCCCGTCTGGGAACCGGATCTCTGCATCCAATGCGGCCAGTGCGTGCTGGTGTGCCCCCATGCCGTGATCCGCGCCAAGGTGGTCGATCCGCTGGCGCTGCAGGGGGCACCGGCCGGCTTTCGCCAAGCACCGGCGCGGGAGCGGGCCTTCCAGGGGGAGGCGTTCACCCTGCAGGTGTCGGTGCAGGACTGCACTGGCTGCCGCCTCTGCGTGGAGGTGTGCCCGGCGCGCGACCAGGGTCAGCCAACCCGCAAGGCCCTGAACATGGCGCCCCAACGGCCGTTGCGGGACCAGGGTCAACGC
>CAWUND010000216.1:0-2724 GCA_963923815.1 uncultured bacterium | reverse complement strand
AGGTTGTCGAGGCCATCGCGCAGGATCGGCCGCGCAAATTCCAGATAGCCGTAGTCCACCGGTAGCCCCGGCAGGCGCTGGCGCAGCCCCTCGGCCAGCTGGGCGAATTCCCCCACCGCCTGGCGGTTGCGGCTGCCGTGGCCGCAGATCAGCACCCCCACCGGTCCGCCCTCCACACCCTGCAGGGCGCTGGCGGGGCTGGGATCGGGCTGCTCAGGGAGCGACATGGGACGGTGCGCCTGGCCCGACCCTAGGTGCAGCCCTTTCGGAGCCGGGAATTAGGGTGCGCACCATCCATCTGGCGATTGCAGCGTGCAGACCAGCGAGAACAACCGCGCCGGCGAACTCAAGGATCTGGGCTGGAGTCCTGAAGACGTTCGTAAATACGAAGAGCTCTGGGAATACCGCCAGCGCTGGGGGGCCATCAACCTGGAGCGGGAAGACCGGCTGTTCCTGCGCAAGGCGGAGGCGGCCCTGCCCAAGCTCTCCAGCGGCCGCGGCTCCGAGAAGAAGCGCCTGCAGGACAAATCCCACTACCGCTGGCTGAGCTTCTACCTGGAGGCCATGCAGGCCAGCCCGGCGGAAACGGGCCTGGCGGCCGGCGAGCGCGGTGCCTGGCCGGTGCTGCTGGAGCAGGAGCTGCGGGCGCTCGACCATTACGAGCCGGTGCTCGGCCTGCCCGACACCCTCAAGGCCAAGGAGCTGCTGCCGATCCGCGAGCAGCTGATCCAGCAGGCCGCCGCTGGCGCCACGGTGCTGGAGTTTGATTTCGTGGCACCGCTGGAGGCGCTCAAGCGCCAGGAAACCACCAGCTGGAAGCCGCTGCGCGGTGAGGCCAACAGCGACAAGGCCTACCCGGTGCTGGCGGCCGATGCGGTGGAGGCCTTCCAACAGGAGGCGGCCAGCCGCATCGGCGCCGCCATCCGTGAGCTATTCCCCTCCCTCAAGGAGAGCGACAAGCCGGCCTTCAGCGGCTGATGTCGCTCAGCGGGCGGTGCAGGGCTGCTTGATCATCACCAGCCCCAGCAGGCCGCACTGCAGGCGGGTGAGGTCGTGGAGGGCGCCCTCCACATCGCCGTTGAAGCCGGGGTCGCCGGGCTTGGAGCCGGCCACGCTGTGGGCGGGCTCCAGCGGCAGGGGCATCGGTTCGGCCATCACCGAAGGAGCCAGGGCGAGCAGCGCAGCTGCGATCAACAGAGCCTTCTTGAGAGCCATGGCGACACCGGCGTTTCCCCACTGCTAGGAACGCCGCCAGGGCCGGGGATGAGTACAAGTACTCAAACCATTTCGCTGGTGGAAATTCGGCCGCTGGCGATGCCCCGCAGCAGCAGGGCGTGGTCGTGCACCGCCCAATCGGCATGCTCCGTGGCCAGCTCCAGCAGCTGGCGGCCATAGGCCTTGGGGTCGCCGATGTGGGCGGCGATGGCGTGGCGGTCGCCGCTGCGGGCGTGGGCCTTGGCGAGCGACCAGCCGCAGAGCTTGGCGTAATCCTTGAGGCCATCGGCATCGAGCTGGGCCACATCCACCGACGCCTTCCAATCGCGGAAATGGCGGAAATACAGGCTCTGGCCCAGCGGATTGGTGGCCCAGCCCAGGAAGGGATCGCTGGCGGTTTGCATCAGCCGCTGGCCCTGCACCACCCGCTCCCCCTGGTGGGCGGGGGCCTGCAGCTCCGGCAGGTGGGGCGCCAGCACCGAGGGCTCCGCCTGCTTGCCCTGGATCACCAGCACGTCGTCGGGGTGGTCGCCCAGCAGCAGCGTCACAGCGCAGCGGGTGCCCACCGAACCCACCCCCACCGCCTTGAGGGCAACGTCGGCCAGGCGGAAACGCGCCAGCAGCTGCCGCATCGCCGGCGACAGGGAGGCCACATACAGCTCAGACACCGCGTCGTTCCAGGCCTTGTGATCGAGCCCCGCCAGCCATTCCGCCGGCAACGCCTCAAAGCGCCAGATCAAGGGCGGCTGGTGGCAGAAGCGGAGGCCCCCCTGGCCATCGCTTTCGCAGAGTTTGCGCACCGCCTGGCGGCTGTCGCGCCGCAGGGCATGGGCGGTGACCCGCTCCAAATGGCAGCGCAGGTTGGCGCTGGCGCGCTGGTTGATCAAGCGCTCCAGGGGCAAGCGCACCACCCACATCGGCAGGGTGGCCATGGCGGCAAACTCCGCCATGGCCTCGCCATAGGCCCGCACGCCGCGGCGGCAGATCTTGCTTTGCTGCGCCTCGCTCAGCCCCAGGCTGCGGGCCGCCAACAGCAGGCTGGCCGCCAGCCGTTGCACGTCCCACTCAAACGGGCCGGGGTGGGTTTCATCGAAGTCGTTGATGTCGAACAGCAGCTGCCGTTCGGGGGAGGCGTAGAAGCCGAAATTGAGCAGGTGGGCATCGCCGCAGAGCTGCACGATCAGGCCCGAGTGGGGGCGACGGCCCAGGTCGGCGGCCATCACCACGGCGGCACCGCGGAAGAAGGCAAACGGGCTCTCCGCCATGCGGCTGTGGCGCACCGGCAGCAACCACGGCAACCGCTGGGCCTCCTGCTGCTCCAGCAGATCCAGCGGATCGGGCCGCTCCAGGGGCGTGGTCATGCCGCAGTGGGGCCAGCGTCCCCCTCAGGGTGCACAGGATCGGCCCAGTCGGCAGCGGCCGCCATGGCTAAGACACGGATAGGCCCCTTGCTGCCATGGAACGCGAGCTGCCACGGGTGGAGCCCAGGTCGAGCAGTTGGGATCAACG
>CAWUND010000215.1:0-2742 GCA_963923815.1 uncultured bacterium | reverse complement strand
TCAGCAGCCAGTTGCACACCACATTCAGCCGGTGGTTGTAGACGCTGCGGTACATGAGGTTGCGCACCACCAGGTAGTGCTCCACCGCCATCAGCCCCTTTGGATGGAGCGCCAGGCCGCCGTCGGGCGCCAGGGTGAGGCTGGCCAGAATCCGCTCCAGATCGAGGCTGCCGTAGCTGGTGCCCGTGCTGTAGCTGTCCCGCAGCAGGTAATCGAGTCGGTCGCAGTCCAGCTGGCTGCTCACCAGGGCCTTGATCGCCGCCTGCTCCGCCTGGCCGTGCTCCAGCAGGTCGGCCACCGCATCGGCGCAGCCCGGGGCAAAGGCCTCCAAGGGCCCCCTCAACTCGGGATGCTCGCGGATCAACCGGCCCGACCAGCGTTCGTGCTTGAGCCCGAACATCTCTTCCCCCGAGTGGCTCAGGGGGCCGTGACCCACATCGTGCAGCAGGGCCGCCGCGTAGAGCACCCCCGCCTGCTCCTCCAGGGCGGGGGCCTGATGCCGCAGCGCCGCCAGCGCCTGCCGGGCCAGCTGCAGCACCCCCAGGGAGTGGGTGAAGCGGCTGGATTCGGCACCGTGGAAGGTGAGATAGGCGGGGCCCAGCTGGCGGATGCGCCGCAGCCGCTGGAAGGGGGCGGTGTCGATCAGGTCGATCACCAGGGCCTCCGCCGGCACGGCGCGGTCGAGCCGGATCGCCCCGTGCAGTGGGTCGTGGTAGGTGCGAGAGCCCATCAGGCGGCAGCCCCTGGCGTGGCCTCAAGCTGCTCCACCAGCGCCGCCGCCGCCAGCTGCAGCCAGGGGTCGGCGCTGCCGCCCGGATCCAGCGGCTCCGGCTGGGGCAGCAGCTGGTCCGGCTCGATGCCCAGGTTTTGGATGTCGCGGCCGCTGGGGGTCACGTAGCGGGCCACGGTCACCGCCAAGCCGCTGCCGTCGCCCCCGAGGCTGATCAGCGTCTGGATCAGTCCCTTGCCGAAGGTGCGGCTCCCCAGCAGGCGGGAGCGCCCGTCGTCCTGGAGGGCGCCCGCCAAGATTTCACTGGCGCTGGCGGTGCCACCGTTCACCAGGGTGAGCAGCGGCCCGCCATAGAGGGCTCCGCGGCCCGCCTGTTGGGGATCGCTGAAGCCATCGCGGTTGCGGGTTTCCACGATCGGAGCCCCATCGAGCAACTGATCCGCCACCGCCAGCCCGGCGCTCACCAGGCCGCCGGAGTTGTTGCGCAGATCCAGCACCAGCCCCTCGATGCCCTGCTGCTGCAGCAGCTGCTCAAGGCTGCGGGCCACCTGTTGGGGCACCGGTTCGGCGAACTGGGTGATGCGCAGATAGCCGAGGCGGTGCCCCCCCTGCTCCAGGGTGCGGCTGCGCACCGGTTGCAGATCCACCCGTCGGCGCTTGAGCACCGCTTCTTGAACAGGGCCCTTGGGGTCTTTGAGCTCCAGCAGCACCTCCGATCCCTCAGGCCCCCGCAGCCGGGCGGCGGTGGCCTCGAGCCCCAGCTCCTCCGCCCTGAGGCCATCCACCCGCAGCAGCTCGCTGCCGCTCACGATGCCCGCCTCCGCGGCCGGCGACCCCTCCAGGGGCGCGATCACCACGATGGCCGTGCCACCGCGGCGGATCCCCAGCTGCAACCCCACCCCGCTGACGCTGCCCTCGGTGCTGGCCTTGAGGGCGGTGTAATCCGAGGGCCTCAGCAGGCGGGTGTAGGGGTCGCCGATGGGGGCGAGCATCCACTCAATGGCGCCGTAGGCCTCCTCGCTGCTGCTGATGGGCCGCTCCAGGGCCTTTTGCCGCAGCTGCTTCCAATGGATGGTCTCGAAGCGGCCTGGATCCACGTAGCTCTGGTTCACCAGCCGCCAGCTCTCCACCACCAGCTGCTGGCCGTCATTGAGGGCCAGGGCGGCCCCGGGGCCAAGCCCCACCAGAAGGCTGCACAAGCCAGCTGCCAACAGGGATCTGAGCCATCCCCAAGGCCCCGGGGAGCGCCCCTGGCGCGCGACTGTCACAGGCTGTGCGGCGCCCACGGGAGGCGGGAGGTGATCGGTAGACTCTGCCAACCAAACCCCCTCGCTGCATGGCGAACTCCTCCCCCGCCGCCGGCGGAAAGTCATCGCCCGTTTACGACTGGTTCAACGAGCGCCTGGACATCCAGGAGATCGTCGACGACGTGGCCTCCAAGTACGTGCCGCCCCACGTCAACATCTTTTATTGCCTGGGCGGCATCACGCTGGTCTGCTTCCTGATCCAGTTCGCGACCGGCTTCGCGATGACCTTCTATTACAAGCCGACGGTGGCTGAGGCCTACGCCTCGGTGCAGTACCTGATGACCGACGTCAGCTTCGGCTGGCTGATCCGGTCGGTGCACCGCTGGAGCGCCTCGATGATGGTGCTGATGCTGATCCTGCACGTGTTCCGCGTGTACCTCACCGGTGGCTTCAAGCGCCCCCGTGAGCTCACCTGGATCACCGGCGTCACCATGGCCGTGATCACCGTCTCCTTCGGCGTCACCGGCTACTCCCTCCCCTGGGACCAGCTGGGTTACTGGGCCGTGAAGATCGTGTCGGGCGTGCCGGCAGCCGTTCCCGTGGTGGGCGACTTCATGGTGGAGCTGCTGCGCGGTGGCGAGAGCGTCGGCCAATCGACCCTCACCCGCTTCTACAGCCTGCACACCTTTGTGATGCCCTGGCTGCTGGCGGTGTTCATGCTCATCCACTTCCTGATGATCCGGAAGCAGGGCATCTCCGGTCCCC
>CAWUND010000214.1:0-2744 GCA_963923815.1 uncultured bacterium | reverse complement strand
CCGTACACCTGGGCGATCGATTGGTGCCCCAGGCACACCCCCAGGGTGGGCACCGTGGGGCTCAACTCCCGCAGCACCTCCAGGCACACCCCGGATTGGTCGGGGTCACCGGGGCCGGGTGAGATCAGGATGGCGTCGGGCGCCAGGGCGCGGATTTGCTCGAGGCTGAGGGCGTCGTTGCGCTCCACCCGCAGCTCGGCCGTGATCGGATGCTCGGCCGCCAGCTCCCCGAGGTACTGCACCAGGTTGAAGGTGAAGCTGTCGTAGTTGTCGAGGACGAGGAGCATCAGCCGGCTCACCAGGCCCCCATTCAACCGCTCAGGCGGGCCAGCAGCGGTGGCAGCAGCAGCAGCGCCGCGATCACCAGCGAGCTCAGGGCCGCCACCAGCACCGCGGCGGCGGCGCAGTCCTTGGCGATGCGGGCCAGGGGGTGGAAGCGCCGGCCGATGGCCAGATCCACCACCGCTTCGGTGGCGGTGTTGAGCAGCTCCAGCACCAGCACCGCCGCCACCGTGAGCACCAGCACCGCCAGCTGGGCGGTGGGCAGCTGCAGCCACAGCCCCAGGCCGAACACCACCGCCCCCATCACCACGTGGATGCGGAAGTTGCGCTGGCTGGCGAAGCCGTAGATCAGGCCCTGGGCGGCGTAGCGGAAGCTGGCGGGCAGATCCCCGGCCACCTGCCAGGCCCCCAGGCGGCGCACCTTGGTGCGCAGCTGCTGCTCCACCCCTGCAGCCATGGCTTCGTCAGCCACCCGCGGCCGGCGCCTGTCGCTGGAGTTGGGGTCCTGGGGGGCGAGCATGCTCAATGGGCGCCAACCGCAGATTTGAGCGCACCTTACCCCGCTTGGGTGGTGGCGAGAAGCTGCTCCTGCCGCGCCAACATCGTCGCCAGGCTGGCTTCATCGGGGTGATCCCAGCCCAGCAGGTGCAGCAGCCCATGGCTGGCGAGGAACAGCAGTTCGCGCTCCAGGCTGTGGCCGTGCTCCCCCGCCTGGCGGGCGGCGGTTTCCAGGGAGATCACGATGTCCCCCAGCTCCAGCGGTTCCCCCTCCCCGTGCCCGTCGCTCCAGGCGGGCATGGGCATCGCCGGCGCCTGCTCCAGGCCCTCGTCCTGGGCGGCAAAGGCCAGCACGTCCGTGGGTTCCGGTTTCTGGCGCCAGTCGCCGTTGAGGGCGGCGATCTCCCCATCCCCCACCAGGCTCAGCCCCAGGCTGTAGGCGGGGGCCTGCACTGCCGGTGGCATGTCCGGTGTCAGCTGCGCCAGCCAGCCACTGAGCAGCCCGTGCCAGGGCTCCGCCCCCAGCAGCGGATCGGCCCAGGGGCCGGCGGCTTGCCGCAGCGGTGCCGGCAGCTCTGGATCCGCCTCAAAGGCCAGGTCGAGGTCGGGCAGCGCGTCGGGCAGCACGTCGGGAAGCAAAGAGGCCGTCACCGCGCTTCAGCCCCCGGGCAGCTGGGGCCGCCCCAGCCAGGCCACCAGGGTGATGAAGCCCAGGAAGCCCACGGCGGTGAGGCCGAAGTGGAACAGGCTCTGACGCCCTTTGCGCACCATGTTGCGCATCGCCAGCTTGGTGAAGCTGGGGTTCTCCTGGGTGTCGCCGGGGTTGCGCTGGTTGGCGTTCGGCTCAGTCATCACCGCCGCCTCCGGCCACCTCGACGCCCGCATGCAGCAGGCTCTGGATGAAGGGATCCAGGTCGCCGTCCATCACCCCCTGCACGTCGGTGGTTTCGTGCTGGGTGCGCAGGTCTTTCACCATTTGGTACGGGTGGAACACGTAGTTGCGGATCTGGTTGCCCCAGGCCGCCTCCACGATGTCGCCGCGGATGTCGGCGATCTCGGCGGCCCGCTGCTCCTGGGCGATCACCAGCAGCTTGGCCATCAGCAGGGCCATCGCCTTCTCCTTGTTCTGGAGCTGCGAGCGCTCCTGGGTGCAGCGCACGAACAGGCCGGTGGGGATGTGCAGGATGCGCACGGCCGTTTCCACCTTGTTCACGTTCTGGCCGCCGGCGCCGCCGGAGCGGGAGGTGGTGATTTCGAGGTCTTTGTCGGGGATGTCGAGCTTCACGTCCTCCTCGATCTTGGGCATCACCTCCACGCCGGCAAAGCTGGTTTGGCGCTTGTCGTTGGCGTTGAACGGCGAGATGCGCACCAGGCGGTGGGTGCCCTTTTCGTTGCGCAGGTAGCCGTAGGCGTAGCGGCCCTCGATCTCGATCGTGCAGCTCTTGATGCCCGCCTCTTCCCCTTCGCTCAGTTCGTCCACGGTCACCTTCATGCCGTGGTCTTCGGCCCAGCGCGTGTACATGCGCATCAGCATCAGGGCCCAGTCCTGGGCGTCGGTGCCACCGGCGCCGGCGTTGATCGAAATCACGGCGCCCTCCTTGTCGTAGGTGCCGCTGAGCAGCCGCTCCAGCTCCCAGCGATCCAGGTCCGCCCGCAGCTGCTGCAGGGCGCCGTTGGATTCGGCCAGCAGCTCCTCGTCGGGCTCGAGGCCGTAGATCTCCACGGTGGCCTCGGCGTCGGCTACGGCCGCCTGCCACTTGGCCAGTTGCTCGAGCTGGGCCTTCACCTCATCGAGCTGGCGCATCTTGGCCTGGGCCTGCTTCTGGTCGTCCCAGAAGTCGGGCTGGGAGGCCAGTTGCTCCAGATCCTGTTGCCGCGCTTTCAGAGCAGGGACGTCAAAGACAGTCCTGGGCATTGCCCAGGCGGTCAGTGAGCTCGGAGAGGTCGCGCTTGAAGTCGGTGAG
>CAWUND010000213.1:0-2777 GCA_963923815.1 uncultured bacterium | reverse complement strand
TCACCGTGCTGGCGATCCTGAGCATGGTGCTGGGCAACGTGGTGGCCCTGGCCCAAACCTCGATGAAGCGGATGCTGGCCTACAGCTCGATTGGCCAGGCGGGCTTCGTGATGATCGGCCTGGTGTGCGGCACCGAGGACGGCTACGCGGCCATGGTGCTCTACATGGCGGCCTACCTGTTCATGAACCTGGGGGCCTTCGCCTGCATCATCCTGTTCTCGCTGCGCACCGGCAGCGATCGCATCTCCGATTACGCCGGCCTCTACCAGAAGGATCCGCTGATCACCCTGGGGCTCAGCCTCTGCCTGCTCTCCCTCGGCGGCATTCCTCCGATGCTGGGCTTCTTCGGCAAGATCTACCTCTTCTTCGCCGGCTGGGCCGACCACCAATACCTGCTGGTGGTGGTGGGTCTGCTCACCTCCGTGGTGTCGATCTACTACTACATCTCGGTGATCAAGATGATGGTGGTGAAGGAGCCCCAGGAGGCCTCTGAGGTGGTGAAGGCCTACCCCGAGGTGAACTGGAGCGTGGCCGGCCTGCAGCCCCTGCGGGCGGCCCTGGTCACCTGTGTGGTGGTGACGGCCGTGGGCGGCATCCTCTCCAACCCCCTGTTCGGCTGGGCCAATGGCGCCGTGGCCGGCACGCCGATGCTCCAAAAAGCCCTGGCGGCTAGCGGTCTGCCCATCGGCTGATGGCCGACACCGGGCTGTTCGTGGCCGAGCTGGAGCACGTGCGCAAGGTGTACGGCAGCGGCGACACCGCCGTCACCGCCCTCGACGACCTCTGCCTCAACGTGACCCGGGGCGAATACCTGGCGGTGATGGGCACCTCCGGCTCCGGCAAGAGCACCGCCATGAACATCCTGGGCTGCCTGGATCGCCCCAGCAGCGGCAGCTACCGGCTCAACGGCACCGCCGTGGAGCACCTCAACGACGACCAGCTCGCCGACCTGCGCAACCGCGAGTTGGGGTTTGTGTTCCAGCAGTTCCACCTGCTGCAGGAACTCACCGCCCTCGAGAATGTGGTGCTGCCGATGGTCTACGCCGGGGTGCCAGCGGAGCAACGGCAACAGCAGGGCATCGCCGCCCTCGAACGGGTGGGGCTGGCCACCCGCCTGCACAACAAACCCAATCAGCTCTCCGGCGGCCAGCAGCAGCGGGTGGCGGTGGCGCGGGCGATCATCAACCAACCCCATCTGCTGCTGGCGGACGAGCCCACCGGCGCCCTCGACTCCCGCACCACCGCCGAGGTGCTCGACCTGTTCGATGAACTGCACCAGCAGCAGGGCATGACGATCCTGCTGGTCACCCACGAGCACGATGTGGCCGCCCGGGCGGAGCGCATCGTGCACTTCCACGATGGGCGCCTGGTGGAGAGCGGCGCCGGCTCCCAGCCCTAACGGCGGGCCACGGCGGGCCGCTCCAGGCTCGCCAGCAACTGCCCCATCAACAGGGCGATGGGATCCCCCCCCTGCAGGCCGGGGCCGGCATCGAATTCGCCGGGGTCCACCGCCACCCAGCCCCCTGGGGCGGGCTGACGCAGCTCGAAATGCAGGTGGGGGCCGGTGCTCAGCCCCGTGCTGCCCACCCGGCCGATCACCTCCCCCTGGCGCACCCAGTCGCCGGAGCGCACAAACAGCTCCGAGAGGTGCCCGTAGAGGCTGCGGCGCAGGGGGCGCTGGTGCTCCAGCTCCACCGCCAGGCCATAGCCTCCCGCCAGGCCGCTGCTCACCACCCGGCCGCTGAGGGCGGCCACCACCGGTGTGCCCTCCGGGGCCGCCAGGTCTTCCCCCGCGTGCAGGCGCCAGGCCCCCAGCAGCGGATGCAGCCGCCAGCCGAACCCGCTGGTGGGGATGGCGCTGCCGATCACCGGCAGCAGCAGGCTGCGGTTGCCATTGCCCAGCACCGGCGCCGGCCGGGGCGTCACCCGGAACACGCTGGCCAGGTTGAAGCTGCCCCCGGGCCCCGCCAACAGGGCCGACACCGGCACGGTGATCGGCGGCAGCGGCTGGCCGTCGGCGCCGATGCGCCCCCCGCCGCTGGGCAGGCGCCGGCCCCAGCGCAGGGCGATGCCGCCGCGGCACTCACGGGCCGAGAGGGCCCCATTGCGGCAGGCCTGCTGGAAGGCCCCCACATCCAGGGGGGCGCCGGCCCCGCCCCGCAGGAAGGTGCGCTCATCGGGGGTTACCACCCCCTGGCGCACCAACTCATCCAGCGACTGATCAAAGCGCTTGGGGGGCTTCACCTCCCCCAGGCGCTGGGGATCGAAGCGCAACGGCGCCTGGGGGGCGGGCAACTGCTGCGGAGGGGGCACCGGCCCCGGCTCCGGGCTAGCGGCGGGATCCAGCCCCGCCCAGGCCAAGCCGCCCCCCAACAGGGCCGGCAACGCCATCCAGGGGTGCCAGCGGCGGCAGGGGGGCACCGGGGCGGTTCAAACGTGGCCCAACTCTAGAAATGGCGTTGCAGGGTGACCTGCTCGCCAGCGCAGGCGAGCCGCAGCCCCCCATCCAGCGCCAGCCCCTCCACGCTCCAGCGGCGCCCCTGATGCTCCACCCCATCGGGCTGCCAGAGGCGCCGTTCGGCCTGGCGCCGCACCAGCTCAGGCTGCTCCGCCGCCGCCACGGCCCACTCCAGCCCCCGCAACACCCGGGCCGCCAGCCGGTCGGGCCGGGCCTGGGGATGGCGGGGGTGGCCCAGGGCCGCCGCCAGGTTGATGGCACCGGCGGGGGCGGGGTTCCAGCCGTTGAGGCCCACCCCCACCTGGGCATGGCGCACCCG